>CAYSCV010000009.1:0-23631 GCA_964429715.1 uncultured Methanosarcinales archaeon | reverse complement strand
AAGGAAAGGAAGGAACGCTAGTGACATTCGCCGCTTTCAGGCTCGACAGTTTATTATTCTTATTCCAAAATTCATTATCAATATTTTTTCATCTTTCTTAAAAAGCATATACCCCATATACGAAACATTTAAAAACAAGTACTAAAAGCCCGAACACATGGAAAACTACGTATTTGATGGTGAAGAAAAAGAAAACAAAGAAGTGACCGGCGAAGATACTGAAAGCTCTGGCGATGACGAAAGCTTCATGGAAGGCTACTTAGAAGACGAAGAAACGATTGAATGCGCTGAATGTGGTGGTGCCGTTTCCCCCGAAAAAAAAGTAAGCAAAGAATTTGAAGGCGAAGAATACGCTTTTTGCTCTGCAAATTGTGCTGAAGAATTCGAAGAAAGCGTTGCTCAATAGATTATTCATTAAAACATCATTTAATTTTTATTATTCTTATTTTTTGACAACTCAACATATCCTTACAACTAATTAACCTACATCCCCATCATTTCCCGTAACTCCTCTGACGGCTGCCACGGCGGTTCAAACGTAATCTGAATATCTACTTCTTTGATTCCTTTCTCACCAAGCAACTCTTTCATTTCTTCAACAATCGCTGGCCCATATGGGCAGAACGGCGACGTAAACGTCATTAAAATATGAACACTATTATTCTCTTTAATTTCTGTATTATAGACCAACCCTAACGTCCAGATATCAATCCCTAACTCTGGATCAACACATTTCTTAAACACCTCAATCAATTCTTCTGTTGTTATTTTTTGGGATGTATCAATCATAGTTATGCCTCCTCAATAAGCTTTCCAAACCCATTTTGTTCAATTTCCGCCGCCAACTGCGCCGTTCCTTGCTTAATAATCTTCCCCTGATGCAATACACTCACCTCATCTGGTTTCAAATAATCTAAAAAGCGAATATAATGTGTAATCACAATCACACTCAACTCTTTGTTTCGCTCTCTCACCGCATTAATCCCTTCTGCCACAATCTTAATCCCATCCACATCTAACCCAGAATCCGTTTCATCTAACAGCGCATATCGCGGCTCAAGCAACATCAATTGCAAAATCTCCGACTTCTTCTTTTCTCCCCCTGAAAATCCCTCATTCAAATAACGCTTCACAAATGCTGAATCAATATGTAACAAACTCATCTGTTCCGTAAGAACTTTTTGAAATTCCATTACTGACAATTTCTTCTCACGTTGATTATTCACAATCGTTCGTAAAAAATGCGTTAATTTTATCCCCGAAATCTCAGTCGGATATTGAAACGATAAAAACAACCCTGCTTTTGCTCGCTCATCAACCGGTGCATGTGTAATATCTTTCCCATCAAAAATAATCTGTCCATGCGTAATTGTATATTTAGGATGCCCCATAATCGCATTTGCAAGTGTACTCTTCCCCGCCCCATTTGGCCCCATTAATACATGTACTTTCCCCGGATGAAAAGTTAATGAAACTCCTTTCAATATTTCTTTCCCCTCAACCGCTACGTGCAAATTTTTAATTTCTAATGTTTTTGTTATCATGCAATCATCACTCCTACATTCTTATTATATTGTTCATACCCTTTGTGCAGCACATTCAATGCCAACATCGCACATTTCATCCGCGTATGACTAATCGTAATCCCTAATAATGATAATACTTTCACCGGTGTTAATTCTCCCAATTCTTGAATTTTTTTCTCCTGTAAATATTCTGCAAGTATAGATGCCGCTGCCTGACTAATCGCACAACCTTTACCTTCAAACGCAATCTGTTCAACATCCTCTTTCTTGTTAATCAACACATAAAACGTTAACGTATCACCGCATAACGGATTTAAATCATGAAACGTAAAACTATACTTCTTCAACTGCCCTTTACATCGCGGATGCTTGTAATGATCCAAAATATGTTCTTGATATAATTCCTCATCCATTAGCAAAACACCTTTTGAACTTTTCGTAACCCTTTCAAAAACGTATCCACATCTTTCTTTGTATTATATATGTACAGCGACATTCGCGCTGACGCTTGTATCCCTAATGCCGTATGTAATGGCATTGCACAATGATGCCCTGCTCTAATACACACCCCATCACGATTCAATATTTCTGCCGCATCATGCGCATGAACTCCTTCGATGTTAAATGCAATCACAGGTACTCTCAGAGAACGAGTCGAACCATATATCGTAATCCCTTTCATCTTCCTCATCTCATCTAAAGCATACAAAAATAATTCCTGTAATTGTTCATGAATATCATCCATCGGCAGACTCTGCATATACTCTACCACTTTTCCTAATCCAATCGCACCTGCAATATTTGGTGTCCCCGCTTCAAACTTATATGGAATATCATTCCAACTTGTTTTCACAACCGCAACTTCCTTCACCATCTCCCCGCCAAACACCACTGGCTCCAATGTACGTAACAACTCTTCTCGTCCATATAATACTCCAATTCCCGTCGGCCCCATCATCTTATGTCCAGAAAACGCCAAAAAATCACATCCTAACTCTCGAACATCAATCTTCAAATGCGGTGCCGCTTGCGCACCATCAATAACCATATACGCTCCAACTTTCTTTGCCAAAGCAACCAGCTCCACAATCGGATTGATTACACCTAACACATTTGAGACATACGTACACGCCACAACTTTAGTTCGCGCTGTAATCAACCTAGCCCCCGCCGCCATATCTAACTGATAATCAGCCGTAAGTGGAATTATCTTCAACACCGCTTTTCGCCTCAATGCCAGCTGCTGCCATGGTACAAAATTACTATGGTGCTCCATAATTGAAACAACAATCTCATCCCCTGCCATAATCTGGGATTCCAACATCCACGCCGCCATATTTAACCCCATCGTCGTCCCACTCGTAAAAATAACTTCTTGTGTTTTTGCCCCGATAAAATGCGCTACTTTCCCACGCGCGTTCTCATATTCAATCGTCGCATTCTCCGCAAGCGTATATACTCCTCGATGCACATTAGCATTCGTGGTGCAATAATAATTCACTTCTGCATCAATCACTTGTTTCGGCTTCTGCGTTGTCGCGGTATTATCTAAATAGACTAATTCTTTACCTTTTATCTTCGTTTTAAAAATTGGAAAATCTGCACGTACATCATCTGCATTCTTCTTTTTTTCAACTTGTATTCTCTTCATCCCTACACCTGCTCCATTGTTAATTGTACTCTCTCTTGCATCAAGTCCGGAAAATCATCCACCACTTTTCCCACAAACGCCCTAACCAACTCCGTTCGTGCTTGTATCTTATCTAATCCTCTTGATTGCATGTAAAAAACCTGCTCTTGCTTTAATCTAGAAATCGTGGAACTATGCGTGCATGCCACATCCTGATTTTCAACCTCTAATATCGGCACCGCTTCCCCATGTGATTTCTCTCCCACTAATAATAAATCAGATTTTTCAATACTTTTTGTAAAATGCGCTTCTTTCTCAACTCGAATTGAACTTCGCGTTAATATCTTACTTTTCTCAGCAACCACTCCTCGTATCATCATGGAACCAGTTGTATATTCTTTCTGGTGAATTGTTTCGGTAAGCACTGTATATTCCCCGCTTTTCCTCGACACCAACGCACTATTATATTCACTTCTCGAACCCGTTTTCTGATGTTGAATTGAAACTCTATGATTTGAAATTTTCCCACCTAATAACACATCATTTATTTTTACTCTCGAATTCTTCCCTAATGAAAATAACATCCTGCTAAAATCATACCCTTCATTAACTTCATTCATAACCAAGTACGTAACATCCGCACCCTCTTCAACAAATACTTCTCTCACAACACTTGACGCATATCCTGTACATAGCATTGAATCAACAATAGTAACAGTGCTATTTTTCCCAATAATCAGTACCCCATGCAATGCTCCTGCTTGTTTAACAACTGCGTTAAACACAATCTGTCCCTCAATAATCATATTTTCTGGCACATGGAAAAAAAGTATCTCCTGTAAACTTGCATAATGCATTGCTTTTATTTTATCTTTATCTAGATTAAAACCGTATAACTTTGAAAAATAACTATCTAATAATGATCTCGGCACATTCTGCAACGTATACACCAAAACATTTTTTGGCACAGTATATATAACCTTTACTTTCTCTTGCCTCTGCAAAAATTCCTCAAATGAAAAATCCCCTAACGAACCATGTATTCCTAACCCATATTGCAGTTGCGGCACAGCAAGAGTATCCATTAATCTCTTCGCATCTGTTTGTAATTGAACAATCTGTGCCATCTCTACATCCCTTCCACTTCTAATTCAATTAGCTTGTTCAACTCCACTGCATACTCTAATGGCAATGCTTTCACAACCGGTTCAATAAATCCTGACACAATCATCTTGATCGCTTCCTGCTCCCTCAACCCTCTCGACATTAAATAAAAAATATGTTCATCTGTGATTCTTCCCACCGTCGCTTCATGTGCAATTTCCGCCGTCTCATTATCCACTTTGGTAAACGGATAGGTGTTAGATACAGATTCATTATCAAGCAGCAACGCATCACACTGTACTCGCGAACTGCATTCTGTTGCACTAGGCATCACTTTGACTAACCCGCGATAGCTGGATATCCCTCCATCTTTACTAATACTCTTTGATTGGATAAATGAACTAGTCTGCGATGCCGCATGAATCACTTTCGTTCCCGTATCCTGATTTTGACCTTTCCCCGCAAATGCAATTCCAATACTTTCTGTCTTCGCTCCTCTGCCAATTAAGACTGAACATGGATATAACATTGTCCGAGTACTGCCCATATTCCCATTCGTCCAAATCATTTTTGCATTCTCCCCAACCAACGCCCGCTTCGTATTCAAATTATACACATTTCTACTCCAATTCTCAATTGAGGTATATCGCATCACTGCATCTTTCATCACATGCACTTCCACACATCCTGCATGAAGCGAACTTTGTGCATATCTAGGTGAACTGCATCCTTCAATATAATGTAACTCCGCTCCCTCATCAAGAATAATTAATGTATGTTCAAATTGCCCGCCTTTCTGCGCATTCATTCGAAAATACGCCTGCAATGGTAAATCCACTTTCACCTGTTTTGGCACATAAATAAACGTCCCGCCGCTCCATACCGCCGCATGTAACATAATAAATTTATGATCATTGATAGGAATGCAACTTGTCATAAAATATTTCTGCACTAACTCTGGATATTTATGTATCGCCACATCCATATTCTCAAAAATAACTCCTTTGTCTTGCAGCGACTTTTGAATACTATGATACACAACCGAAGAATCATATTGCGCTCCCACCCCTGCTAATACCGTCTTCTCCGCTTCCGGAATCCCCAATCGATCAAACGTATTTTTAATCTCCGCCGGTACATTTGCCCAATTATCCGTCTCTGTTGTATTTGGATCAATAAAATACACAATCTCATTCAAATCAAGCGCTGCTAAATCCGGTCCCCAGGTTGGAATCTCTGTTTGTTCAAACAACGCTAACGCTTTCAACCGCTTATCTAACATCCATTGCGGCTCATTCTTTGTTTTCGAAATCATTCGCACAACTTCTTCATTAATACCTGCTTTAGCAGTATACTTAGACGTATCTGTATCTGCTGTATCAAACATCGTCCGATTAATGTTTACGTCTGTTGTTTGCGCCATAGTGTATTTTTAAAGTGAAACCACCGGAATTGCAGTAGTATGTACGATTTTTTTGCGATGACAGCCCATTATGAGTGGATCACATTGCGCCGGCACATCCGAAAACTGCATATGAATCTGACATAACACTTTCTGATCACGAATCACATACAATAAATGCTGTGTTTGTTGAAAATAACTATACCTATCTTTAATCACTGCCACCGCTTTCTTAATCTCCTCAACAATCTCTTGCGGAAATTGCACTTGATGCCCCCGTTTCATACTTGTATATTGACTGATACTCGCACTACTAATTCCAAGTAATTGCGCAATATCCTTCTGCTTCATCCCCCGCTCTTTCAATCCTAAAGCAATATATCTACGTAACGTTGGCAAAATATAAAACGTCTCAATCTCCTGCGGATGCAGAAGGGTTTTATGTGCAGCTATTTTAATCATACAACCCTAAAAAATCACCCTATTTATAAACTTTATTAACTATAGTTAATTTAATATTTTATAACACCTTTTTGCACAATTTAACATAACCTTTTTAAATGAATTACTTTTTAGAAGTAGTATCATGGTATTAAGCCGTTTACAACAATTTTTTTCTCCTGGCCCTCGAACAGGATACGAGATAAAGTTAGAACCCCCTGCAAAACCGATTACAGAACTCAATTTTCCCGATATAACCAAGTTAAGCAAAGATGATCGGAATTACCGTGAAGCAAAAAGAACTAATGGTTCTAATAGAGATGAGCCCAAATTATCAGATACGCAATTGGAACAACTCCAATTACGTTCACAATTCTATGAAGACCTTGGTGTCGAATCAATTGATGAATATTTTTTAGGAGGAGAAAAAGATAGATATGGCGAGAGACGCAGGTCAGAAACACTTGCAGGAATGGGCGCATTAAAAGTATTACAAGCCATAAGAACTTTTACAACCGATACATCTCTTATCAATTATCGCTTAGATGTTCAAGATGATTTAGAACAAAATCCACAGCTTATTCCAACTTTTAATCATTTTTATAAGGAAGCATTAAACGCGCAAGAACTACATAATTCAGCCTATGCTAAAGATAGAGATGGCCGCAGAATGACTGATCAATGGGGGCGGTGGATATTTAAAAACTGGGCAAATTTACCCACCTCATTTGTAACATTGGACAATGCCATCACAGAATTACAACAGGCATTAGAATCTACCCAAAGTAAAGGCATGCAAGAAGTAAAGCAATTCTTAGACCAAGTAAAAGCGCATCCGACATATCAAGGTTGGACACAATATGCTGGGAAAGTTCATGATGGTGGCAGATACTTTGTTGCCTTTGATTATGAACCAGCTGACGGCATTAAACTTGGAATTCAACTAGGAATCGTACCAAAAGGCTCCGCATTAGATGACTTATTAAACAAAACAGCACAACCGGATGGTAAACTTAAACACCCTCTGTCTGATGAACTTACTGTCAAACGGGTAACTGGGCTTATTAAAAATGAATATGGACATGTGATTCAAGACCTGATGGGATTAAATTTTGATCGTTTAGACATATTTTGTGACGTGTTGACAAAAGGGATGAAAGAACAGTTATCATTTTATGCAGCCGTAGGCAATCTGTATGCACAATATACAAAATTAGGCATTCCCTTCTGTCGACCCGAGTTTGGAGAAAGAGACGGAATTCAAATACAGCAAACCATTCATCCTGTTGTCGCTAAAAATGCGAGTAAAGATGGCAAGAATTTTACGCTAAATGATTATAATGCAAATACAGAGAATAACGGCATTGTCGTAACCGGCCCAAATGACGGCGGAAAAACTTGCAGCGGTAAAGCATTTGGATTATCTATTGCCATGGCCCAAGCCGGAATTCGCCCGCCTGCTCAATCGATGAGAATGCAACGCCCCATCCAAGAGATATATACACATTTTATCATCAAAGAAGAAGTCCAAGAAGGAAAAGGACGCCATAAAAATGAATTATTGCGGGCAAGAAAATTATGTGAAGCATTAACACCCTCTGATTTCTTGCTATATGATGAGCCATGTGGTGGAACAGATGTAGAGAGCGGATTAGAAGACTCTCTTGCCTTGCTCGGATATGCTCATAAAATAAATGTCCCTTTTATCTTTGCCACCCATCTTCACCCCTTATCTGAGATTATCGAACATGGAGAATTCCTCGGTGTAAGAAATATGCAAGCTGAGATTATCTCAAACGGAGAAGACGATTTAATCCTAACCCATAAAATAATTCCTGGAAGAGCCTTGCAAAGTTATGGGACACGAATTTCTAAAGAAGTTAGAGTAGATAGAAAATCATTAGATACTCTACTACAAGAACGAATTCAACAAGGACAATTAGATGTAACTTGTTTACGAACAAAAAAATAGGAGGATAATATCATGGTTGACGCAAATATATTAAAATATGTAAGTAGGCTGTGTACAATTGGAGGAGGTTTTGATAAAATACATGAATTTCAAAGCAAAGCAGTCTATATTCCATCGCAAGAAATGCTTGTGTTCAGAGATTCGCAATCTATGGTGTATGCTGGCCCGGCCCACACAATGTATACCGTTAAGATAGGTGAACATGCACAGCAAGCGTATGAAAAGTTAGTGGAAGATTTAGGCATTATAAATCCTGAAAAAGTAAACGTACCAGATACGTTTATCGCATGGGCTAAATCATTATATCATGCCAAAAATCCACCCCAAGAAATATCAGATCTTCTTGATGTCTATAAATAAATTTTTTTAACTTTTAATTTTTAGTTTCACAAATTCTTAAAAAGTCCTCATTATTCCCTCCCCCATGTCCTTAGAATCAATCCTCACCTACAGCAAAGAAGACCTATTATTAGACACCTCCTAGCTCTTGCCGTCATTTCTTATATCACCCCTCTTACACTTGGTGCCTATACTGGTATTACCCAAGCCACAGATTTATCCTCTTCCTCACACCTCACATCTGCTATAGGCATCAACCTTCTAGGCACATCCACGCACGCTTTCATTAACAGTCGAGAAAAAAAATAAAATTCACCGTTCTTGGTGCTTTATCCGCCACTTTCACCACTCCAATATTATATGGAATAGGCTACGTGATTGGCTATTCTGCCGGAAAAATAGTGTATTAATCAAACATTGCTATCAGAATTAAGCATACAACTTCTTTGAAAATTGAAATTTCTTAATCTTTCCTTTTTTTATATCCTCAAAAGAACGTAACATAGAATGAAGAAACTCATTTTGTTCTTTCAGTTCTTTTTTTACTTGCTTAATATCTTCAGTCATTTTGCTTACACTGGGATTTTAATCACTCCTCCCTCTACCTCGACAATTTCCATACAAAGCTTATCAATAAGCTCTTGACGTTCATCAATCAATTTTTGAAGTTCTTTGTCCATTTTATTTCTTATAAATCACTTAAGCTTTATAATCTTTTTGTCCTATAAACTCCCTATAAAATTCTCTCGCTGAAATCCCATACTCATTATCCTTCTCTAACAACTTATGGCGTTCAACAAGATGACTCGTAATATCATTAACAACTAATATCCTATTTTTTTTCATATTCGCAATAAGAACATCTCATTGACCTTTTGCAACACAACCTAAGAATGGACAATCTTGTAATCCATTCGTATATGCATAATTCCAAACTATAAATCTTCGTTCAATTAATCCTTTCCCTTTGTGATATTGCTCTAAAAAAGAAAAATAACCAGATCCACTCCCTCGAGACAAATTATAAAACAACTGCTCGGGTATCGGCAGCAATCCTGGCTCATACTCTTTCTCCCCTTTTTCATCAAAATACACTGCTTGAAAATACCTCATTCGAGCAGCAATCGCTGTAAACGAACCAAGCACTTCTGCAATTTCCAACGAATCTTCACGCAGCACCTCCTCTAAATTCCGCTTGCCAATAAATCCTACATTAGAGGCGTTATTATCAAAAAGCATTATACTCCGTTTATTATGGAACATATTTAACTATTTAAATCCTCTATCCTTCGGCCGTGGATAACGAGGAATCCTTTGATTTATACCCTCTGCAGTATGGCCCTTTCCATTCAAATGACTTTTCAGAGAACGATCTTTGCCACAATACCTAACCAACTTCTCCAATCCATCCGTAACAACTGTATCTGTTGCCATCATAAAATGCAATCCCCCCTGGAAATATTTGAATGCTCCCCAACCATACGCCCACCCTCTATGAAAATTATACATTTCATGTTCAATACCGCATCCTTTATCTAACCCATACAACAAAAGTGTACCCACAGTAAGAGTAGCAATATCCTCTGGCATCTTACGATATAACCTTCTCCATACCCCTTTTTCCTCCATTTGCTTTTTCACAAAAATATTCCCCTCAACCCACATTCCATTCACAGAAACATTATAAGAAGAAAAAATGCTATCTGCCGGCACCGACCCATTTACAAACAATAACGCGTGATATAATTCATCCATGTTTTTTATCCCCTACTTTCCCCACAGTGCTCCTTAAAATCATTGGAAATACCTCTTCGATCTGTCCCCACTTTTTCAACGCTCGATATAATTTATTATCATAATAAGACAATTGGCCTCTATTTTTAATGCGTTGATACTTTTCTTTATGTGTTATAAAATAATCTAAAGGGCTAGAACATTCACGAAATTTTTTTGAAAATAATCTGCCAAAATGACTTGGTGATAGACTCTCAATAATTTTATTTTCCAACGCTATAACTTTCTGTTCATCCTCTCTCTGAGCAGGAAAATATTTATCTAATACTTTTTCAGTATACAACGCATACCACAATTTTTTATCTTTTTGAATTAAATAAGAAACATCTTTTCCTTCAAATTTAAATCTATGTGCTTCAAAATATGCTGTAGCAGAAGGAAAATGACGAAAAGATTTTTGTCTCTTTGCAATAGCCTCATCCATTTGTTCCCACTGCATTAAAGCCCAATACAATCCTGAATGTTTCTTAGATAGCTCACTTCTGGTCATACATTTAAACTCCTCTTCATGTGCCCTAAAATAATCTAAAGGACTCACATATCCTTTAAATGGAGTATCTCTTTTTGATCGTGGCTTCTTGGGAAACGCTTCATCAAGCAGATTCCACTGGAATAGCGTAGTACATAATGACGAGTCAACATAATTAAGTTCTTTTTTAGATTTAAGTGCACCATACTTTTCTGGATGTTTTCTAAAGTACTCTAAAGGATTAGAAAATCCTTTATAGCTTCTACGAGAAATTTTTTCTTCAGAAAATACTTTATCCATAAGACCACAGCGGGATAAAGCATTATACAGCTCACTATCAAAAGACATAAGATCTTCTTTATTTTTTATTTTAGTATAATTTTCTTTATGTGCCTGAAAATAAGCAAGAGGACTTTTAAAACCGCAATACGCATAAGGGATAGCCTCCTCTAACTGTTTGAACTTGCATAATGAGAAATACAAATTTCTATCTTTTTTACAAAGTTTTTCTCGTGTTAAATCATGCAGCTCTGGATGCGCTTGAAAATAGAAAAAGGGGCTTTCAAATCCTTTATAAGAAAAACTTCTCAAAGGTATAGTTTCTAATTGCCCATGAGCTAATAAACGAGAATATAATCCTTTATCCTTTCGACAAAGTTGTCCTCGTGTTAAATCATGCAGTTCTGGATGTGCTTGATAATAAGTCAAAGGATCTTTAAACCCACGATATAAACAAATACCGCCAAGTAAACTACGTCCTTGAAATAAATGTATAGCTTTGGACAATTGTCCTGCTTTTCTAAGAGAGTGATAAAGACCACTGTCAACCTTTTGTAATTTAGTTCTGCTCATCCCTCCATAAAAATCAATATTATCCTGGAAAAATTGTAAAGGATTTTCTAATGCCCCTTTTTTCCGTTTTCCAAACTCAATCTCCAACTCCGGCGTAAACCTAAATCGTTTAATCGGACGTCGTGGCAGCATCAACTTGCCTTCTTTAACATGACAAGCAAATGCTTCTTTAGCCCGCTCTTCAATCACATCTTTCAATCCAACAACTTGCTCAGATGTTAAATCCAAATGACTCTCAAAATATGTTTCAAATAATGTATGCATACGTGTAAATATCTGCAAATCAATCTTTGTTTGCAACAGATCTAACGTCTCTCGTAACACAACACCCCTATCATCGTTTTCAGTCTCATCATCCAAAATCAAAACTAACCCACTATCCTCCCCTCCGATACGTTCATGTAAAGAACTATTCTCATCAGATTTATCATCTAATCGAACAAAACTTTTCTCTTTCCAATCCTCTTTAAATCTATCAACCAAATGAGAAACTCGTTGATACATTTCTGTAAAACCAGCAAACCCCTCCTCCTCATGCTGCCTCAGTGCAATATTCAATATTCTCTCCTCTAACTTTGGTGGCAGTTCATACGTTGCAATAATAGTTCGAATATCTTCTTGTTTCATCTTCTCCTCTTACCCTTCCAAAAATTCCACTTGTTCAACACAATCTTCAAATAATCCATTACACGTTACTTTCTACCTCAAACTTATAAACATTTCTCACTAAAACCACTTAAAAGTAACAAAAATACTAAAGATTTATAAACAATCCTAATAAATCAATCATACATGAAACCCTACCTCACCTCTTTTATAACCGCACTCACCCTTGCCTGCTCTGCACCACAACAAGAGCAATTACAAAACCCTGATATTACAGCTAAATATAACTCTAAATCCGATTGCGTTGACACACTTTTAAATTATAAAGGAACATCATTTCAAAACAACGAACTTTTATGTTATAGTGTTCTCAAAAAATCTGCTGTACCCGCGCTCCATCGCACTCGTAATATAATTTTTCAAAAATATCTGCAAGGCCTGCAACTAACTTCTTTAACCGCAAAAACTCAAGAACTTGCTGAACAATCAGAATCAGCCGTAAAAACTTTAGAATACACTATTAAAGAATTTAAATGCAAAAAATTAAAAGAAGATTCCAAATATTATGACAGTATCAACATTCAACAATTAACCATAGAATATCGTTCTCAAAAAAAGATTGAATTTGATGCCGCACAAGGATATACTGTCGAAATTGAAACATATCGTACTCTATTACAAAAAGAAGTACTTAAATGTGATCAAGAGCTATCTCAGCTTCAAAAAGGCACAAAACAATCTCCTCCATCAAACATTTCTGATCAAGCCTGTAAACAATTAAAAGACGAACTAAAAAGAGATGGCAGCGTCGACAAACTCCGTGCAACCTATGATCGCTTGATCCAAGCTTTTGAAAAATACTTCCCTGAACTAAAAACCTCTCCCGATTTCAATCAAGAAAAACGCATGAGCCTTCCGACCATGTTAGCCTTCGCATCAAGTCTCAATCGCCCTTATTGTGATATGGAAGAATTCAGACAATCAATTCCGAAACCATCAAAATTAAAATCAAAAAGAATATTAACATTCTAATATATGTCTCGCCCAATTCGCACCAGCACCTTTCGCCCCTACTGCGACAGCACTGATTTTGAAACAGATCTCAAAAATATAAACTAAACAGAAACAACATGATAACCTCTCATAATACAGACGTCTGGCCCGCAGATGAGATTGAAACATTAGACAAATTTGAAGAATCTCGTGCCCTCACCGTACGTGCCACACAATTAACACTTAAAACTATCTGCAACACCTATTTTAAAGACGCAACATCCATTCTTGAAATAGGATCCGGCACAGGTTTTCTTGCACGAAACATTCCAAAAGAATACCAAGAGCGCTGGATACAGCTCGAAGCACAGCAAGCATTTCTAGAAGCAGCACAACAACGCCATCCCCTTGGCCAATACATCAACGCCTCCGCCTACGACCTTCCGTTCAAAAAAAACTCTCAAAAAGCCATTATCGGCTACTGCTCATTCGATGTATTATCAAATATAGACAGCGCAGTCAAAGAAGTCGCACGCGTTCTCTGCCAAACTGGCACATTTATTCATCTTTTAGATTTAGGGACAAACACTGACGTCATCGCGAAAGAATTTCAACAAAAACGTATCCCTTCATTCAGTAAAGGAGAAACAACCTCTCTTTTACCAGGAATAGGTACCAAAAACATGAAATTCTACTATCTGCCAGAACACAACCGTAGCAAGTTTTTAGCAGAAGTCAACATGACACAACAAGAAATGGACGCCCTTCCAGAAATTGATGCTTGTTTTGCCCTTCTTCATTACCAAAAAAAATATCACAGTGATACAGAAAATATAGAAAGCATGATGGACTATCTCAAACTATTTGAAAAATACGCTCAAATTCTCGATGAACAAGCCCACTTTCACACCTCCCTCATAACCGCCCTCAAAGAGCATTTCAATCCAAAACAGGTACAATATAAAACCATAACCACCAATTGGCAAGGTCAAAGAACCCCGCAACAGATAAAAAAACACAAAGACGCCTACACCTACATACGCAATAAAGGCACCATTAAATCAGGCATTCTAACCCATCAACTCCCGCAATATCATCTCCATCAACTGCTCCAAAACAAATTCCCGAAAATCGCCTCATACATCGAACCATCCTGTACAGAAATCTCAACACTCGAATGCGTCATCGCAACAAAAGAATAAATATTCCCAAAACCCTTATAAAAAATCACATTTAATTCTCTCTATCATGCCCAACTTTTACCAAGAAATCAACGAAGAACTCAAAACACAATCATTCAACCCTAGCCAATGGACCAAACACAAACGAGAACTCGCCGCAAAACACAAATTAAATACCATTCCAACCAATATCGAAATATTCATTCATACCCCAGAGCAAGACATTCCATTAATTAAACATAAACTTCTCAGCAAACCCGTTCGAACCATCTCCGGCGTATCGCCCGTCGCCATCATGACCTCTCCTGCCAATTGCCCCCATGGCAAATGCACTTTTTGTCCTGGTGGCATAAACTCGCCTTGGGGCGATGTACCTCAATCATATACCGGTCACGAACCCGCAACCATGCGTGGTATGCGCAATAACTACGACGCCTATCTGCAAGTCTTTAATCGTCTGCAACAATACGTCTTAATGGGTCATTCCTTTGATAAAATCGAAATCATTGTTATGGGTGGCACATTCACCGCACGTCCAGAAAGCTATCAAAATGAATTCATCTACGGCACATTCAAAGCCATGAATGACTTCTCAGATTTATTCTTCAACGAACACAGCAACTTTAACTATGAAAAATTCAAAACATTCTTTGAACTGCCCGGAAGTATTGAAGATGAACAACGCTCCATCTCCATCCAACAAAAACTCTTACAACTAAAATCCCAAACCACCTCCTCAATCGAGCAAGAACAACAAAAGAACGAAACATCAAACATTCGTTGCGTCGCTCTCTGCATTGAAACAAAACCCGACTGGGGCTTCTTGGAACATGGCAATCGCATGCTCAACCAAGGCTGTACCAGAGTAGAACTTGGTATCGAATCCGTCTACGATGACGTACTTAAAATAACCCATCGCGGTCATACTGCTGATGATTCCAAAATCTCCATTCAAATCTTACGAGACCTCGGCTTCAAAATAAATTTTCACTACATGCCCGGCCTCCCATTGACAGACAAAGTCCGTGACATCGAAGGCATGAATCAACTCTTCACCGACCAAGGCTACAAACCCGACATGATAAAAATCTACCCCTGTATGGTCGCCCCCGGCACTCCTCTCCATTACCAACATCAGCAAGGTAAATTCACCCCTCTCACCACAGACCAAGCCGCAGAAATCATCGTTGAATGGAAAAAAAATGTCCCTGAATACTGCCGCATCCAACGCATCCAACGTGACGTTCCCACAAAATACTGGACCGCCGGCGTTGCCTTAACCAATTTTCGTCAATACATCTTCCAAAAATATAAACCAATCTGCAGATGCATCCGCTGTCGTGAACCCCAAGGCAAAAACGTCAATTGGGACAACATAATAATCAACGTCAACGAATATCAAGCTTCCAACAGCACCGAATTCTTCATCTCCGCCGAAGATCCAAAAAATGATATCCTTATCGGCTTCTGCCGTCTACGCTTCCCCTCCCAATTCTTACGCGAAGAAATAACAAAAGACAGCGCATTAATCCGTGAACTCCACGTCTACGGCACCGCAACCGCCATAGGCGACGAAGGCATGATCCAGCACAAAGGCTTTGGAAAAAAACTCATGGTAAAAGCCGAAGAAATCGCACAACAACACCAAAAAAATAAAATCGTCGTCATCTCCGGCGTCGGCGTGAGAGAATACTACAAAAAGATTGGTTATAAACAAGAAGGCCCGTATATGGTGAAAGAGATAACAACTCAAAAAGAATAATAATCCTCAAAATTTATAAATTAAATTATTTTTTTAATCAAAAATGATTGATTGCCTTCGTATTTATAAAACAGTGCACAATGAAACTCATAAAGCTGAATTTCTAACTGATAAGCTCCATCGTATTATTTCTGGCGACAACCTCTATAAGTTACTTGAAGAGAAATTATTCAAATCAGTCACACTCCAAAGATATCCTCTGTTATATAATGTAGATGATATCGAAAAAATATCCGTAGAAACACTTTCTCATAGATTATATGCCCCCGGCACAAAAGTCATACAAGCATACCAAGGTGATGCAATAGATTTTATGTTTAAAACAACCATCACCTACGCTATCGAACTAAAAGAAGAAGGACTCAGCAAATTTCTAGAGAAACTCAGAGTACAAAATCAACATGGCCTCGAGGAAAGAAGAATTGATCAAGAATATAACGAAAAAATAAAACGCGTCAAAGAGAAATATCTCCCCCAACTACTCGCGGCAGGTAAATTACGTGAACAAGAACAGAAATCAAATCCAAAAAATTTTATTCATCTTGCACAACAAATTTCTCTTGAAGTATCAGACATAAGCAGAGAATAGAGTATAAAGAAAATCATAAACCCAATAGCAGAAAAAAAATAATAAAACAAGGCAATAATCAATAAATGATTTCCTCAGACATTCACTCCACAAAAGCTGTATGCGAATATTCTATTTTAATTGTAACCGGTAATACATTTGACCCACGAAAATAAACACGGCACATTTTTGGACAATCTGCAATCTGCTCTGGAAACAACGGCGCAATTTTTGACTTATCCAACATTTCCGCAGTTGTATACACTTGCATCACATTTTCCGGAGAAAACTGCGATCGTACTTTAGTTGGATGTAATGAACTCAATGTACTAGGATAATGTGTAGCACAAACATTTACTGAACATTTATTTGGATTATTTGATTGCGGCACACCCCATGCCGGACTTTCATCACACGATTTTATTTCATTAACAGAACAATAATCATTTAATCCTAATTTTCCATCATAGTCTAAATCTTTGAAAAGAACATACATTCCATTTCCCGATAAAATACTATCTTTTACTTTACCTTCTTTAACATTATGTGAAGCGATAAAACCAGAAGGTAAAATTTCCATTTTCCCTCCTAATAATTGTTCTTCTAATGATGTAGATTTAACACAACCATTAATTGCTGTAACTCCCATTAAACCTGATATCAATAAATGTAAATATTTTGTCATATCTGTTAAATTTAGACATCCTTTATAAATTTTTCTAAATTATTTAACTAATTAGTAGTAAAATATATAAATAAACCCTCTTATTTTTATTATAATATGACATTATACTTAATCGGCTTAGGACTCGAAAACCAATACGACATCTCGCTTAAAGCATTAAACATCATCAGACAGTGCGATACCATCTACCTAGAAAACTACACATCGTTATTGCAATGCACAAAACAAGACTTAGAAACACTCTACCAAAAATCCATAACCCTCGCCGACCGCAACCAATCAGAAAACTTCGACCACCAACTATTAAGCGAAGCAAAAACAAAATCAATCGCCTTCCTCATCATAGGCGACCCCATTGCCGCAACCACTCATATCGAACTCTTCAAACAAGCCAAACAACAACACATCCCCGTTCAAGTAATCCACAACGCCTCCATTCTCACTGCCATTGGCATCACTGGCCTGCAATTATATAAATTCGGCCGCACCATCTCCATTCCCTTCTTAGAAGACATACCTCAACTAGAAACACCTTATCATGTCATTCGTGAAAATTTATTATTAGAATCACATACCCTTTGTTTATTAGATTTAAAACCGAATATAAACAAATTCATGACCCCAAACCAAGCAATCGAAATCCTCGAACACATCGAAAAAAGATTGCAAGAAAAAATAATCACAAACAACCTCCAAGTAATCGCCTGCGCTCGATTAGGCACATTCACTCAACTGATTAAATCCGGCACAATAAAAGATATCAAACAAATTGACTTCGGTCCACCTCCCTACTGCCTCATCATCCCTGCCAAAAAATTACATTTTATCGAACAAGAAATGTTAGAGATATGGAAATGAAACCCATCCTTCTTCTTCAATACCGTACTGATGACTCCGAACAACACGAACAACAGTGTATAGCCAAAAAACTATGCATACCAACAAATAATCTCGACATCCGCAACGTCATCCGCGAAGATGAATTACCACCAACCCAATCCCTCTCAAACTACCTTGGCGTCATCAGCGGTGCCTCCGGCCAATTCAACGTCACCGACTGGCCACATGAAGTACAACAATCCATCGAAAAGACCTATCCTTTGATGGATGAAATCATCAACCAAGACTTTCCCTTCTTAGCCATCTGTTTTGGCCATCAACTACTTGCTAAAAGGTATGGTGGCAGAGTCAAACGCGATCATGATAGAGCCGAATCAGGCAGCTCCCGCATCATGTTAACATATCAAGGCCAAGCCTCAGATTTATATCAACATCTTCCCTCCGCTTTTTACGCCTGTAACGGACATAAAGATAGCGTCACTGAAATGCCTTCTGGCGCAGAACTCCTTGCCATCTCTAACAAATGTTACATCCAAAGTTACAGTATTGGTAAGAACATCTTCACCACCCAATTCCACCCTGAATTAGATATAGACGACGTTCATTACCGCTTAACCCTTCGCCCTGAATACCTCTTTGGCCGATCTATCAAAGACGTATTAGCAGAATATAGCGACATCTCTCAAAGTGGGATTATCCTGAAGAACTTTATGGATGTGATGAAGAAGAGAGAAGTTATTTAATCACTTATTTAAATAATGTTCTCGTAACTCTATTGGAAGCAAGCAATTATAAAGAAATTTCGGATAATTGAATTATTGCTTTCACAACACAACCTCCTCCACGACAAAGACTTGGAAAACTTCCATAAAGACATCAATAAGATAGTCAACAAATACTTCCCCCTCTACGAAAAAGGCTTCCAAGACTGGTGGAAAAAAATCAAATAAAAAAATAAAAAAATAACTCAATCTAAAACAAATTCAACCCATACATCACAAACAACGGCACAAACACAATCGCAAACGTATTGATTACTTTGATAAGTGCATTTAACGCCGGCCCCGCCGTATCCTTGAATGGATCTCCTACCGTGTCACCAACCACTGCCGCTTTATGCGCTTCGCCTTTCTTGCCGCCATACGCACCAGATTCAATATACTTCTTCGCATTATCCCACGCCGCTCCTGTATTGGACATAAACAGCGCCATCAATAACCCCGAAAGTATCACACCTATCAACAACCCACCAAGAGCTTTAATGCCAAGTAACAATCCCACTAACATCGGCGCCGCAATCGCAAGCACTGCCGGTAAAATCATATTTCGCAACGCCGCTTTCGTGACAATATCAACACACTTCCCATACTCTGGTCGTGCTTTCCCTTGCATTAATCCTTTAATCGTTTTAAACTGTCTCCTAACTTCAATTACCACTTTGTTTGCCGTTTCTCCCACCGCTCGCATACACAACGAACTAAACACAAACGGCAACAATGCTCCAATAAACAACCCAATTAACACCGCCGGATTTGTCAAAAGATAGCTATACTGCACTTTGCTATACAACTCCACTTCATTTGTAAACGCCACAAATAACGCCAGCGAAGCAAGTGCCGCCGAACCAATCGCATATCCTTTCGTAACTGCTTTCGTTGTATTCCCCACCGCATCTAACGCATCTGTAGTCTTACGCACTTTATCATCAAGCTTAGCCATCTCTGCAATCCCACCAGCATTATCTGTAATTGGACCATAACTATCTAAAGCAATAATCATTCCCGTTAACGATAACATCGACACTGCCGCAATGGCAACACCATAAATTCCCGCAAAGTAATACGCCGCTCCAATTCCTGCACAAATCGTCAGCACCGGCACAAGCGTTGACTCTAACCCCATCGCTAACCCAATGATTAAATTTGTACCCGCACCAGTCTGTGACGCTTCTGCAATCTTACGCACCGGCCTATATTCCGTACTTGTATAATACTCCGTAACAACATTAATCAACAACGTAATCACTAATCCAACCATCGCCGCAAAAAATAAATTTAACGGATTATTTGTCATCACCGTCACAATATAAAATCCAATCGCTGAAAATATCCCTGCTGCAATTAACCCTTTATACAACGCCATCATGATATTCTTATCATATCCTAATCGTACAAACCACGTTCCCACAATAGAACCAAGAATTGCCACACAACCTAACAATAAAGGATATTCAACCGCCATATTATACGTTTTTGACACACTTGGCATCATTGCAAGCAACATCGCCGCAAGCAATGTAACAACATACGTCTCATATAAATCCGCTCCCATACCGGCACAATCTCCGACATTGTCACCAACATTGTCCGCAATCGTTGCCGGATTTCGTGGATCATCCTCTGGAATCCCTTTCTCAACTTTCCCCACTAAATCCGCACCAACATCTGCCGCTTTGGTATAAATACCGCCGCCTACACGTGCAAACAGAGAAATAAGCGACGCCCCAAATCCTAATCCAACCATCAACGCTGGATCTTTAAACACGGTATAAAACACACTCACTGCAAATAACGCTAAACCAACAACCGCCATTCCTGTAACCGCACCACCTTTGAATGCCACATCAAGCGCTTCTTTCAACCCTTTATGTGCCATTTGTGCTGTACGTACATTCGCCCGAACAGAAATCGCCATCCCCACAAAACCCGAAAGCGCCGATAACAACGCTCCAAATAAAAATCCAATCGCGATTGGAATACCAAATAATATCCCTAATAAAATTGTTAATACTAATGCAAACCAAAAAATTGTTTTATATTGACGCTTCATATACGCCATTGCCCCTTCTTTAATCGCATTAGAAATATCCTTCATCTTCTCTGAACCCGCATCTTTACTTAGTACCACAAACGAAAGATACACCGCATATGCTAATGCTACTAAACTAATTACAATTGCTACAAATCCTACAAATACTGCCATTGTTTAATCCCCCAATTATATTTTTTAAATAAATATCTTAATCTACTCTACCCCTCAAAAAACCGCCTCCTCTTTATATAGTTAACGCACATTTACCATTCATTTAAACTACTTCAAAGGAAGAAAAAGTCACAATATTTAAAAAGGATATGAATCAAATCTCTCTATATGACTACACCAGCCATCGTCCCGCAATCAAGAGTCCAAACCATCTCCCCTCCAGAAATCCCTGTTTCCCAACCCTCTGCCCGTACTAATCAAACTACTCTTGACATCTGTATCCAACATATCGCATCTGAAAAACCAAATTATATTAGCTTATATCTTCATCCTGTATCATACGACATAACATCCCATCTAATTGGTTCAATAACAAAAACAAGCTATTGTCTTGATATTCCACTTCCCAACTGGAAAAAAATTCTCGAAGAAACTCTAGATATAAATAATCTCACAACTCATCGTATCCACACGATTCAAACCTTACTCAACCCCCCAAAAGAAATCTATCCCTACGTATTTCCTCTAAACTTATATCAAAAAATTGGCCAGATGCTCACTCCCCATTTTCCCCCGCCTTTTTGGGAAAAACTTCAAAAAGCAAATAAATAATAACCTCTAAAACTCTCAAAAAAAATCCACTCACACCACTTTTGAATAATCCACATTCCCTGTAATCCTATACATCGACTCAAACAACTGTAACAATGCCGGATTAAACATCACCCATAACGAAAACTTCTCTCGAGTTTTCAAATCAACATCATGATACGCTCCTGATGCAGTAGCATATTGAATATCTTTTAACGTTTTTTCTGCTTCCGGGACCGTTAACATCATCTGCGAAACATCAGACGTATCCTTCCTGTTCTTATATAACTCTTCCTCATCCCCTTCAACACCTTTCTTCTGTTGCCCACCATACCATAACTGCATATGATCAACTTTTCCCGATTCACTACCATATCCTGCGTGTGATAACACAAAATGTTCATCTACATTTCCACACTCATCCAAAACTTCTTTTTCCCCCAAGCCTTCTTTTTTTTTTGCAGGAGAAAGCGATGCAATCACACTACTATAATCAAAATTGAATAGACTACCAACTACATTTTTCTCCTCAGAACGTCCTTTTCCTTGTAAAACAATTGATTCTAAAATAATTCCACCTCAGCAGAAAAATAAATAACCACTTCTGCATTTAAACCTTACTGCTCAAATTCAACATACCGCAACGGCAGCACTCGTTTATACCCTTCCTCATTCGCCACAATATTCAAAAATAGAGACTCATTACGCTCAACTGCTTCATACGATAACAATTTTCGTTTAATTGGCACATCCACTAATTTCCAATTCAATTTTTCACTTCTTTCACTTACAACCGTAATTGCAACATACCTTTTTCCTTTTGCGCGTAACATCTTTTTATCCGTATCAAAAACATATTCATCTCGCCACGTATCTGGATGCAAAATAACATACCCATCCTTCTCTTCCACATACTTCTCATGAATATGCCCAAATACATATAATTTATTCTTATGTAAACTCTTCTTTTTCTTTCGTTTAAACACCTCCACAATATGATCAACATCCCAATGTGTATCTTTCACTCGTCGATAAAACTCTCGAAACAACCATTTAGGAAACACATACGTCGGATCAAAACAATACCGCAGCGGATAATAAAACACACTTTTCCCAAAATATTCAATTGTTTTAAAACTCACTTTCTTTGCAACAGCCCTATGATGTGAAAACAACACCGGCAGCGGCTTGATTCGCTCTAAAAACGGATGCTCTTCTTTAAGTGTCATAAAATTACTAATCAATCCAAACGAAATCCAAGGGATATTCAAAATTTTCTTCCCTTTATAATTGATAAACTCCTGTTTGTGATTAATCTTATTCAAAAAATCAAACTGATGCCCATGCTCTGCATGTACTCCCTGTTCATCATACACCATTTGAAAAAAAACTTCTCCTTTCCCATTTAACAGTTCAATAATCTCCTGTTGTACTTCTGGAAAAAATAAATCATGATCATGATTCCCGATAATAAAAAAAATACGATGACCCTTCACTCTTACAAATTCCCGCCACGCTTTAAACATCAAAGCATGCGCTTTCATAATCAATTGCAGCTTCGCAACCGAAATCTCAGCCGTAATATGCCGTGGATAACTCTGACATCCTTTGGCATTCACATACGGACACTTCAAAAAATCAAACGTATCCCCATTTAAGATAAGATCAACCTCATTTTTCTGCTTTGCAAATGACAAAAAAACTGCGCTTAATGTTTTATCAGCAATAAAATCATCCGTAAGCGTCCCGCCACCCAGTTCAATATCACCAAATATAAAAATCTCTTTTTGCATACCTACGAAGAAAGAAAAAGGATTATATAAACTATCCGAAATAAAGTATAGAGGAGTTTGCAAAAAGCAATTCTTGCCGTAAGGCAAGTTCGGAATGTAAT
>CAYSCV010000008.1:21157-24062 GCA_964429715.1 uncultured Methanosarcinales archaeon | reverse complement strand
TCTGTCACTAACGTTCCGAGGTTGCCTTTGGCAACTAGGGTCACTGCATTCTCAAGTCTTCTCATTCATATTCGAAGTCCTCGTTATGGCTGCGGTCAAGTCACTAGCGTTCGTGACTTTCCTTACTGGAAAGTTCTGTCACGATGTTCCGAACTTGCCTTACGGCAAGAATCACTATTTTGCAAAGTTCTCTATAGAAAGGTCCATTAACGACCCCCTAAATACTTCAAACTGTTCTAATTAGTAATCCAAATTGTCTATATTAAAAGATTATCATTTTGGATTACTATAATCCACTACCGTAAACTTTATATAGTCATTTTCTCCTCCGCAAGAGTATTAGGTTTATAATTAAAAAAACGAGGTAAGATTCATTATGGCAGAAAAAGACAAGATCTATTCTAGGGAATTGTTAGGTAAAACAGTAGTATCAAAGTCAGGTAAAAAGTTTGGAGAAGTGGGGGATATGATTTTTGAAGTTGGTTCAGGAGAATTGATCCATATTGTGTTACGAAATCCTACTACATATACGGAACGAATGGAACTTGAGCGAACAAAAGAAGGGCAAGTGTTAATTCCGTTTTCGGCAGTGATTGCAACAGGAGATTTCTTAGTTGTGGCGGAAGAGGATATTATTTAGAATTTTTTATTACTTATTTATTTTTGGTTTTAATTTTTTTTAGTTTGGTTTTTAGAGAATTTTTTTAGGAACAAAAATAATTTACCATGTTTTCTTACGTTCGATGTAGTCATGTAAACCGCAGCCGTTTTTAATGAGAGTTATAGGGGTGGCTAGGAAATTTTCAATGAGTTTGATGTAAGCACGAGCTGGGGCTGAAAGTTCTTTGAATGAACGGATATCTTTAGAATTACGCCAGCCGGGCATTTCAACATAGACGGGTTCATATTGTTCTAATTGAGAATGATCATTAGGAAATTCAGTAATGAGTTCTTGTGTGGTTTTATGTTTATAGCTGGTGCAGATTTTTAACATACCGATGCCATCTAAGCAATCGAGGCGGGTAAGGGCGAGGGAGTTGAGATTATTTATACGAACGGCTTTACGTAAGACAACCAGATCTAACCAGCCGACTCTTCGAGGACGTCCGGTTGTGGCACCATATTCTTCGGCATCTTCACGAATGTAACGAGAAACTAATTGATCGTAGCTGGGGTTGTTGATATTGCCAGATCTGACAAGTGCTTTTTCACGATGAGTGATGGAGTGGGTGCCTTTGGTTAATTGTTTGATATTATTGTATGGTTCGGTTTCAGTGAGAAAAATACCTTCACCTACTCTTGTGGCGTATGCTTTGGCAACACCAATGACTTTCTCGACGGCGTTGAGACCTAATCCGGTTCCCGTTAAAATACCACCAATGGTTGTATTTGAGGAGGTAACGTAGGGATATGTGCCATGATCAATATCTAACATTGTGGCTTGTGCTCCTTCAAATAAAATGCGTTGTTTGTTTTGAATGGCTTGGGATAATAATAAAGATGTGTCAGTGACGTAGGGAGCGAAACGCTCGGCTAAAGGTTTGATGTTGGCCCAGATTTTTTCTGCATCGAGAAGAGTAGAATTTGGATAGAGGGCTTGGAGTTCATGATTTTTTTGGGTGACTTGCGAATATATTTTTTGTTCTAATTCAGAGAGGTTGTGTAAAAGACTGGCACGTAGACCGGTGCGCTGCATTTTGTCCATGTAGGCAGGACCAATGCCACGATTGGTGGTACCCAAACTAGCGTTGCCACGGGATTGTTCTTTGGCGCTGTCGAATTGTTTATGCCAGTCGAAGATGAGATGAGCGGCGTCAGAGATGTAGAGTTGAGGATTTAGATTGTCGATATTTTGGGCGAGGGTTTCAAGGTTGAGAACGCAGCCATTGGCGATGATATTTTTAACGTGTGGATAGATGACACCAGAAGGAGCGATGTTGACGACAATTTTTGTGCCGTCGGCTTGGTATAATGTGTGGCCGGCATTATCACCGCCTTGAGCTCGAACGACGTAGTCGGCGTCTTTCGCTAACTGAGCGACTATGGCACCTTTGCCTTCATCTCCCCATTGTGTGCCGAGTACGGCGATGCGTTTAGTCATAGATTGGGATTTTTATGAAAAAAGTATTTAATGGTTTAGATTATAGAATGTATGTGTTTGAAAAGAGTTTTTAAATAATGGAAAAAAGAAGAGAAAGCAAATCGGTTATTCTTTTCTTTTCATCGAACTTCTCGCCATGGTGATAAATTCGGAAGGGAAGCGGATTCTGTTTTGGTCTATAGTCTGGTCTGTTGGTTGGTGGGATGAATTTAATTGAGTTTTAGGTACATGTTTTCCCGCAGGAAATTCTTCATCTATCTTTTGTACATAATCACGGACCCGAGACATTACAGAACTTAAGATGAAGTTATGGATTTTTTCTTCCAAAATTTCAGAGACGTGGCCAAATTCGGTGACGCGATATAGATTAGCGTTAGTTTCGATGAGATAGAGGTCTTTTAAGCGTTTTAATTGGCGACGGATGTTAGAAGAAGCGATGCCGAGCATAGGTAGACCGGCTTGTTTACGAGCGGCCATAACATTATTTTTGATTTCTTCAGAGTGTAATTCTTCTCGTCGGCCTTTAGCTTTGAGCAGGACGTGGAAAACGTCGACAACGACGTCACGAGAGTCACCAGGCTGGAGCAGACCTACGGATAAACAGAATTTACGAACTAATTCGCGGTTGTTCATGGTCGGTTTTTCATACCGACGCAAGGTAATTTCTGCTAATGGTGTATCGCGACTAATTTTTCCCATACCAAACCCCCCTTAAATGCATACTGTTCAATTTTTTTTATTCTTTATCAATCTATCGGATTAAATTAAATTAAGTTGTCTTAGCGATGTAAATACCACAATATA
>CAYSCV010000008.1:0-21057 GCA_964429715.1 uncultured Methanosarcinales archaeon | reverse complement strand
TCTTAGCGATGTAAATACCACAATATAATCTTTTCATCTTTTATTTCTTGGATGCAGGCGAAATAGCGACGTTCAAGCTGGACGACTTCCCCGACTTTACGATATAATAAAGCACGTTCGGCTTTGCCGTGGACAATTGAGCCGTCATCGAGCAAGACTTGAGCGTCAATGGTTTCCTCAACAGGTAACCAGTGGATAATCAAGCCTTTTTGAGGATGATCTTTATATTCTTCATAGGAATTGGAGACGTAGTAGAATTGGTTATTACTTTTTTGAATATTGCAGCAATCCATCAGACGATGAAGATGGTTGTCGGTGATTTTATCGAGATCGCTTTGAGCAAGGTATACTTCTTGTTTTACCGTAAAGACGCGTTTGCCACGTTTAGGAAAATCAGGATGTAAATCAATTGTGATTTGTTTACTTGGTAATTTTTCAATTTTTGTTCTCACGGGATTGTCGATGAAGAAGTAACGATTGGATTCGGGTTCGACAAGTTCTTTGTTAAACGCATAAATATTTTTCCAGAATTCTTCTATACTGACAGTTTTATCATTCAAGCTTAAGCCGATTTCAATGGCGAAACGTCTAAACGCTTCGGGACGAAAGCCACGTTTGCGAAGAGCTGGGAGGAAAGGGAGGCGAATGTCGTCCCAACCTTTGTAGTGACCTTGTTCGATGGCGAGCTTTGTTTTTGTGGTGCTTAAGTCGTAGCCTTCAAAATTGATCCTACCCCAGTGTTTATATTCGGGATGTTTCCAGCCAAAACAGTCCATAATGAGACGTTCTTTAGCGGCGTTATCAGTATGATCTTTACCATTTAAGACGTGAGTTACACCCATTTCATGATCGTCAATAGCAACAGAATAGACCATTAACGGCCAGACGCGCTGGTCTTTTTTGGTTTTAGGATGGACGTGTTCGACGATGCGCATAATACCAAAGTCGCGCATGGCGGGATTTTTGTGTTGGATGTCTGTTTTTAATCTGACGACGGCTTCGCCTTCGGCGTAGGTGCTGAAGAGTTTGGCGTAACGCACGGCTTGTTCGCTGACTGGGAGGGAGCGACAAGAACAGGCTTCACTTTTTGCTTTCATTTCGCGCCATTTATCAGCGTCACAGATGCAGACATAGGCATGGCTTTTTTGGACTAATTGTTCTGCGTAATCGTAATAGAGGCCCAGACGATCAGATTGGATGATGACTTTGGCAATGCTGCCGTTTGTTAACCATTGGGCATCGCGTTCGATTAATTCGTACGCTTGCGGATAAATGTTTTCGGCATTCGTATCTTCGATTCGTAAGAGAAGTTTGCCGTGGTACATTTTGGCATATTCATAGTTTAATGAAACACCATAGGCGTGGCCAATGTGTAAAGGGCCACTGGGGGAAGGGGCGATTCTTACGATGACGTTGTCTTTTGTAGCGTTGGGTAAGGGTTTAAGCGGGCCTTGAATTTTTTCTTCGACTTTGGGAGTAGTGAGGCCTAGCGGGGCGAGTTCTTTGAGTTTTATTTGGATTTGAAGCAGAGTGAGGGATTCAATTTCTTTAATTGCGGCGTCTATTTCTTTTGTGAGAGCGGGGAGGTCTTGTTTTAGCTCAGAGTGATTTTTTAAGACCATGCCGAGAACAACTTTAGGATTGGCTTTGCCGTTAAATGAAGCGGCGTTGGCTAAGACATAGGGGAGAATAATTTGTTTCATTAGGAACTAGAAATATGGACTTATTCTTAAATGTTTTTGTCTTTGGCGTGTAACTGCGGGGTAAATAACTTTTCTTAATGAAAAAGTGTGTTTAACGGGTTGAATTTCCATATATTTATTAAGCTAGAATAATTACTAAAGATATGGCATATGCTGTCACCCATATTCTCGTTCCTATGGTGTTACTTGATTTGTTGCGCCATTATTATTTTGGTAGCAAGAAGTTTCCGCGCTATCTTATTGTAGTTGGAGGGATTGCAGGGTTAATGCCAGATATGGATATTCTAATAAGTTGGATTTATTCTTGGATAAACAATGTTGAGGTTAATTTCCATGGGATGTTTACGCATAGTTTGTTGTTTCCGATACTTTTTTTGTTACTGGCAATTTATTTTGGTTATAACAAGAATGGGAAGTGGCGGAATATATTTTATGTGATTGCGTTTGGCTGGTTAATGCATATTGGATTGGACTGGTTATTTGGAGAGTACAAAGCGCTGTTCTGGCCGTTTATTACAACTAATCCAACGTTATTTCCGACTTGGAAATGGAGAGAATATAGTGCGGCGATTGATGCGATACTGTTAACGTTGTGGATTATCAATGAAGAAGTGCATGGATATATTAAAGATTATTTTTAGTATTAGTTAGAAAGTAATTTGAAAATTAGAAAAATCTTAAGCGATGGTTCAATAATATCCTTTCTCAATCAATTTTTTCATTCTGCGAATGAAGTCGTCAGCGTCAAGGTAGTATTGTTCGTATTCTTGGCCTTTGATTTCTTTGATTTCACGGTGAGTGATCATTTTACTCATTTTATAAAATTTACGCATGATGTCGACGTATTTTGGTTCGAGAAGCTTGTGATGGACATATACTTTGTCTAACATATCGGCAACGTGTTCGGGCGTGGGAGGAATTTCACCTTTACGCATGAGCGCGGCGTGGGCGGCGTCAATGACGCTCCAATACAAATCTAATGTGGCTTGTAGAACGTGCCAGCGGGAGTTAAGGAGAGTTTTAGGTGCGCGGCCATAGTAGCGCCAGACGCTTTCTTCACTGGGACGGATACGGCCTTGTTTGAGGAGAATTTGTAATGGTTCGAAGCAGCCTTTATCGAGTAAAGCGACACCGTCACGCAAGATATTGACAACAACGGGATCGCCGGCTTTGACGTGTTCCCAGAAAGCGGTAAAAGTCATAGAAGTAACGTGTAATTTCAAGGAAACGCGCTGGATAGCACTTTCAACTATTATACGATAGCCTTCGACTAAAGGTTCAGTGATGGTGAAGCGAGTGTCATCAGTAATAACCAAAACGTCGATATCGCTTTTAGCGGTTGATTCACGACGTGCGGAGCTGCCAAAGACGACAACACCGATAAGAAAATCGCCTAATTCGGTCTGTAATTCTTGAGTGAATTTATGAGCGAGCGTAACATCATCTGTAGGATAACGATGGATGTTTTCGTTTTCTTTTTTATATATTTTGAATTCCATTTATTAGGATTATATAAAGAAGATTATTAAGCTTTGTTAACTATTTTAAAGTAGTTTTAAGGTTGCGATAGGGTTCGGAGGCTTTGAGATAGCTTAAAGCATGGTGTTGTAGCTGGGTTGTACGGACACGGAAATGGGCAGGATTATCTTGCAAATGTTTGCAGATGTCACGTAAATTGTCTAAAGATTTGATTAATTCACGTTTATCTAAAGGAAATGTCATTGGGTTATGGCGGATTAATTCGGCTTTGATAGTGTCACGATGGTTATCTAAGGTTGAAGCGGCAGTGTGAAAAAAGTGCTGGATTTTTTCTTTAGGGACAATACCGAGCTGAAGCTGGTACATTGCGGCTTTGGGTTCGGCAAATGTTTGACTGACATAAGAATTTGCAGTGTTGATTTTTTCTTTGAGGTCTTGAAATCTATCAAGATTAATTACATCTTTTTTACTAATAGATATTCCCCCTAAAGAAAATAATTCACGTATCACCATAATTTAGCTGAAGAAGGGTAATGTATATATATTTTTCGATGGTGAATTGATGAAACGAGAATGGGAAAGGAAGAGGATGATTAATTTTTTTCGAGATATAATTCTAAAGTAGCCATGTAATTACGAAGAGTACGATTTAAGAAGTTTTTAACAGTACCATCATGGACGCGTACATTGTAATAGGGAGCGTTGGTTTCGAATGAACGGCAATCAGTGATAAGCTTTGTGAGGACTTCTACACTTCTTTTTTTACCCTCTTGAAACATTTTTTCTTGGGGATGGAGTGCGTTTAACACTGGTTGATAATTCTCAAGTTGGGTGATTATCTGTCGAAAAAAAAGTTGAACTTTGGCAGTAGCATCACGATTGCCTTCTTTGGTTGAGTGATCAAGAAAAGATAATTCAAGAATTCTGGCGTTAGGACTAGATAACTGATTATTAAGGTATTTATGAATGTCGAAGATGAATGCTTGCACTTGAGCATCGGCAGTATTTTGGGAGGGAGCAGCTGGTTTGTTTGATCCGAGTAGTCCACCTAAAAATCCCATCATGCCCATAGGATTATTATTTTTTCTCTCTTTATATAGCTTTCGAGTGGGAGAAAAAATGGAATTTGAGACTATATGGATATTCTATTGCCATAAAAGTTATAAATTACTTATTGTAAAAAAGTATTTATGAATTGTTCCCAGGTACTTGTTCTTGATTTTAATGAGTATCTTTCTCGTTCTTCTCAAGCGCAGAGTCGATTTATTGAGGGGATTGGGCAGTCGTTGCAACAGTCGGGATTTGTAGTGTGTCAGAATCTGGGGATTACAGAGGTGATGCGAAAAGTGAGGGTGCAGGAACGTCTTTTTTTTGAAACGGTGCCGTTAGAGGAGAAGTTAAAATTGTTTTGTCCAGAAACAAAAGGAGAACGAGGGTTTGTGCCAATTGGAGGGGAGACGGCGATTGGGCAAGGATTTCCTGATTTGAAAGAGTATTTTGAATTTGGACGTGAGGGGGATAGATGTTATGATGTAAATGTGTGGCCAGAGGAGGATGTTTTGCCGCAGTTTAAAAGAACAATGTTAGAGATGTACACGATCCAAGAGCAGCGATTGCATACGTTGTTGGAGGCGCTGGCGCAATATTTAGGATTGTCACCTTCTGAGTTAAAAGATGATGCGACGGGGGGAAATAGTGTCATGCGTTTAAATTTTTATCCAACAAAAGAGTATATACTTAAGACGTTACGAGGTTATATTGATGAACCAATGAAAGCGCATATTCATACAGAGATAGCACAAGAGATGGAGGAAGCTTTGCGAAAGAGAGATGCTAAACCAAAAAGTGTACGGGCAGGGGCGCATAAAGATAGTAATTTTATCACGTTACTTTATGAACCTGGTGAAGGGCTGCAGGTAAATATTAATGGAGAATGGAAAGATATCCTTTATTTAAACGAGAGTACGGTGATTAATATCGGGCAGAAATTAGAATTGAAAACAGGCTTACCTGCAACGATACATAGAGTGGTGAATCCTCGATTGGATTTTTCCGTTTCGAGATATACGGAGCCGTTTTTTGGTCATCCACATGCGGATTGTATTCTTGATGTGAAGACAGGATTAACAGATAGGCAGTATATGGATACTCTTTTGATTCAAAGATACACTGCAGGGAAATAATTTTTATTTTTTGATCTTTTTTTTGACAACAGATTTATATATAAAAGTATCCTTAACTTAGTTTATCAAAAGAGTGGTTAATCATGAAGAAAAAAAGTATTTTATTTTTAGGAATATTTGTTATGCTGTTGAGTATGGTTCCGTTAACGATGGGAGCGTATAGTAGTGCGTCTTCGATGGTGAAAGTAACAATGATGTCACAAACGCCGGATCCAGTGGAACCAGGGGAGATAGTACTGGTTAAATTTAAGATTGAAAATGGAGGGGTAGAGACAAATACGGATGCCATTGTGAAATTGATGCCGCAGTATCCCTTTAGCTTGTATGGGGATGTTGCGGAAAAAAATATTGGAAAGTTGCGAGCTTCGTCAAAAGGTTCGGATGCGGTTATTGTTGAATATAAATTAAAAGTAGATCAAGAGGCGACAGAAAGAGAAACGGAAGTGGAGTTGAAAGTGCAATTAGGGGATGCGGCGATAAGTTATACAAATAATGAATTTTTAGTGGATATTCAAACGCAAGATGCCGTGTTGGATATCACTTCGATTTCGTTTGAGCCGGAACAGATAAAACCGGGAGAAATTACAGAGGCAACAATTGTAATTAAGAATTTAGCTGATTCGACACTGAAAAATATTAAATTTAAATTAAATTTATCGGCATCAGTCCCATTTGCGCCGTATAAATCAACTTCGGAGAAAATTATTCCACAATTGGATTCACAATATCAGAAAACCATTACATTTTCGTTGATTGCGGATCCAAAAGCAGCAGCAGGATTGTATAAAGTGCCCATTGAGATTAAATATAATGATGAGAAAGGAAAAGCGTATTCTTCCCAGGAGATTTTAGCGGTGTCGTTAGGTGATATACCAAAAGTAAAACCTTTTATCAAGAAAACTTCAGTATTACAAGCAGGGGAAAATGGAAAATTAACGCTAGAGATTGCAAATCCTGGGACAGCAGATATTCGATATCTGGAATTGTTTATTATTCCAACAGAAGAATATACACTCTTAACACCAAGTGATTATTTTTATATTGGGAATATTGATGCTGATGATACACAAAGCGAGGAATTAGAGATATATGTACAACCGGATACAAAATTATTGCATTTGCCGGTAAAGTTAAAATATTTTGATGCAAATGGAAAGCAATTTCAGCAGCAGTTTGATTTGACAATGAGTTTATATTCGTCAGCACAATTGCAGAAGTTTGGCAAACAATCGGCTAATTATACTTGGATATATGTGCTTATTATGCTTTTAGGAGGGGGAGGATTTTTGTTGTATAAGAGGTACAAACCAAAACAATAGAGAAGTTTGAATAATTGATATTTACAGAAAGCGCTGCTTTCTTATGTTACTGATGGTAACATTTACTCAAACTTCTCTAAGAGACTTTGCAATGGCGCAATTTTAAGCTTATCTGAGCACCTGTAGTAACTGTGAATTATTTTTGAAATTTGTTCACAGTTACTAATAAGCAAATGTGTGCATAAACATACGATTATTTGACACATTTGCTATGTCGGTGCTAACTAAGATTTACAAATTGCTTTTTGCAAAGTTCTCTATAGCGAATGACATAAATAACTATACGAAATAGTTATGTCATTCGGAACACAAAGTGAAGCACACAATAAAGCAACGACTTTATTGGTGTCCCGATGAAATCCTTGTTTCATCGTGGACAACGACTTCACTTGTGTATAGTAAGTGACTTTTGTATAAATATTTACGTCACTTACTATACGATGATAAAATTAAGGTGAAGAAAATACGATGATTGCAGACTATGTGAAGCTGGCGTTACGCAGCGCCACGCAACGTAAAATCCGTTCGTGGCTTACGATGTTAGGGATTTTTGTGGGTATTGCAGCAGTGGTGGCATTAATTTCGCTTTCTCAAGGATTAAAGAGTGCCATAGAAACACAATTTCTACGATTAGGTTCAGATAAGTTAGTTGTGCAGGCGGCAGGGTCGGGATTTGGACCGCCGGGGACAGCGGTGGTAAGTCCTTTAACGGTACGAGATAAAGAAGCGATTGAGAAAACGAATGGGGTGGATTTGGCAGTGGGAAGGTTGATTCGCATTGTGCAATTGACTTTTGCCGAGGAAGAGAAATATACGTATGCGGTGTCATTTCCAGCAGATTCGGATGAACGAGCGTTAATTGTAGAAGCAAATGATTATACTCTGGCACAGGGGAAATTTCCAGACAAGCAAAGTAAAGAAATTGTGATTGGATATAATATTGGGCATGATTTTTTTGAAAAAGAGTTGACATTGAGGGAGAAGATCAAAATTCAGCATACAGAATTTGTGATTGTGGGTATTTTAAAAAAATCAGGCAATCCACAACAAGATAATGCACTTTTAATCCCAGAAGAAGTATATAGAAAGATACTTGGGCTTGGGGAGGTATATGATATAATTGCGGTACGAATGGAAAAGAGCGCAAGTTTGAGCATGGTTGCGGAACAGATGAAAAAATCGCTGCGTAAATCAAGAGATGTGAAAAAAGGAAAAGAGGATTTTACGGTGCAAACGCCGGAGAATATCATTGCGACGTTTACAACGATTTTGACAATTGTGCAAAGTGTATTAATTGGCATTGCAGCAATTTCATTATTAGTGGGAGGGATTGGGATTATGAATACTATGTACACTGCAGTGTTGGAGCGGACACGAGAGATTGGTATTTTAAAAGCAGTGGGAGCAACACAACAAGATATTTTACGGTTATTTTTGATTGAGTCAGGGATGTTAGGATTGATGGGCGGTGTCATCGGAGTTGTGTTGGGGGTAGGGATTAGTAAGACAGTAGAATTGATTGCGTTTCAACTGTTTCAATCACCGTTAATTCAAACAGATTTTTCTTTGGTTCTTATTTTTGGGGCGTTAGGATTTTCTTTTTTTGTGGGAATGATGGCGGGGATATTTCCAGCATATAATGCGTCAAAGTTGTCAGTAGTGGAGGCGTTACGAAAATGATCACAGATTATTTTATGTTGCCGTGGAAAGAAATGCAGCGCAGAAAATTGCGTTCGTTGCTGACGTTATTTGGAATAGTGGTGGGAATTGCGGCCGTGATTGCGTTAATTATGATAGGACAAGGGTTACAGCAGGCAATCATGGGCCAGATTGCGGCAATGGGAAGTGATAAACTTATTATCTCGGCGAAAGGAAATGCATTGAATGCAGGGTTGTCAATTGATGCGATTAAAATAACGAATAAAGATCTGATGACAATTAAGCATGTTTCAGGAGTGAAGCAAGCAGCAGGGTTTATTTACAGCACGGCGAAAATTGAGTTTAATGATAAGGTGAGATATAATTTTGTGTATGGATTTCCAACGCGAGCGGAAGAAAATGTATTGATCAACAGCGGACAAAATTACAAATTATTAACAGGAGGAAATCTAGAGAAAGGAGATAAGTATAAAGCAGTAGCGGGATATGAATATACCAATCCAGATTTATTCGGCAAAGAATTAGTTGTGGGAAATAAGATAAAGATTCAGGGGCAGGAGTTTAAAACAATCGGAATGTGGCAGAAGACAGGATCGCCACCGGATGATTCAGCGGTGATTATCCCATTAGATACATATCAAGAATTGTTTAAAAAAGATGATGAATTGGGATTGATTATTGTACAAATAAATCCGGGTGAGGATTTGGCATTAATGGAGGAACGAATTCGTAAAGAATTGCGCAAGCAACGTCATTTAGATGAGGGAAAAGAAGATTTTACGATTCAAAGTCCGGAACAATTGGCAGCAGCGTTTGGAACGATATTAACAGTTGTGCAAGTGGTATTGATTGGCATTGCGGCGATTTCGTTATTTGTAGGAGGAATTGGGATAATGAATACAATGTTTACAGCAGTATTGCAGAGAACAAAAGAAGTTGGGCTGTTTAAAGCTGTGGGGGCGACGAATGGACAGATATTGTTGCTTTTTTTAATTGAATCAGGGTTGTATGGGATTATTGGGGGAGTGATTGGGGTAATAGTAGGAGTAGGAGTGGCAAAGATTGCAGAAGAAGTGATTGCGTATTTTATTGGGGCGGCTTTTTTTGTGTTACATTTGAATTTTTTGCTATTGTTTGGAGCAGTTTTGTTTTCATTTATTGTTGGTTGTGTTTCGGGAATAGCTCCTGCAAGAAGAGCGGCGAAGTTGAATCCGATTGAAAGTTTGAGGTATGAATAAAATGGTTACTATGGTAAAAACAAAGCGAGCAACAAAAGCGTTGGTCCCGCTATTACAATTTAAAGATGTTTGGAAAACATATCATCTTGGAGCGCAAACATTAGATGTGCTGAAAGGGATTACTTTAGAGATTTATGAAGAAGAATTTGTGGCCGTGCTTGGGCCTTCCGGAAGTGGGAAATCGACAGTGATGAATTTGCTTGGCTTGTTGGATGTGCCGTCAAAAGGGTTTATTTTTGTGGAGAATCAGGATGTGCGAAAGATGACAGAATCGCAACTGGCGCAACTACGGGGGAAAAAAATAGGGTTTGTGTTTCAACAATTTAATTTGATCTCGGCGTTAACGGCGTTAGAAAATGTCATGCTGCCGATGATGTTTCAAGATGTAGCAGAGAGTGAGCGTAAAAAAAGAGCACAGGAATTGCTTACAAAAGTAGGGTTGGCAGATAGGATGCATCACAAACCGACAGAATTGTCAGGGGGACAGCAGCAACGAGTAGCGATTGCGAGGTCTCTTGCGAATAATCCGGATATTATATTAGCGGATGAACCTACAGGAAATTTGGATTCGGCTTCGGGAAAGCAAATTATGGATCTACTTGTAGAGTTACATGAAAAAGAGAAAAAGACGATTATTTTAGTTACACATGATAATTCATTAGTGAAACATGCGCAACGAGTGATTACATTGAGAGATGGACAAGTCGTTAAAAAGAATGATACAAAATGATAAATTGGAGGGAGGAGAGAGTAATGATTGGGGAAAATAAGATAAAAATAACTACCAGTTAGGGAAATCTCTATCTCAGGAAAGTTTTCTTAAAACTATCTGTTACATAAGCTAAATATTTATAAATTATTTTTGGTGTGAATTCTATAAAGGTGATTTAGCACTATGGAGCAAAAGCAACTTGACGATTTAGACAATTACACAGAAGAATTTATTGAGGATGAAACTCCGGAGGAACATATGGTACTGAAAGCAAGAAGAGAACGAAAAGCATTAGCGATGAAACGTTTAGCAGAAAGAGCGGCAAAAGAATCAGCTGAGAAAGAACAATTAGTGAAGACGGCAAAACAAAACTTGAGGATGAAAGCAACAGAAGTGAAGATAGAGCCAATTAAAGTTGAAACGTATACTGATGATGAGATAATGATAACACCGGTTAAAGAGGAATTAAGATCGGTGAAAACGGCTCCACCAGTGGAAGTGTCGACGCCGGTTAATCCATGGGCGAATGAAGAAAACAAAGATGAAGCTGGTTCAGATACAGGATTTTTTCAGGATGTTTCAACGTGGCAGGCATTTACAGGAATTTTAATTATCTTGCTGATTTTTTCTATTTTTACGCAGGGGTTTCAGTTTAAAGTGGAAGGAACTGATGTGAAAGGAGCGGTTGAACAGAATAAAGCAGAAGTAACGGCAGCAGGGGTTGCGAAAGAGAAAGTGACTGAAGATAAAAGCACAGAAAGTGCGGTGACGACGCCTGTGACAGATTCTACCGCTGTTTCATCTGTGAACACAACTGAGGTTGTGCCTGCAGCTACGTCTGATGCAGCAACACAATCTTCTCCAGAAGTTAAAAGTGATTCGGTGAATAAAGCAAATACAGATTCTAGCAATAATTCAATTTCAGCAAAGGGGAGTACAGTTACGTCTTCTTCAAGTACGGTAAGTGAAGCGCCGGGAACAAGCATGGTTAAGACTGTGCCACGGCAGGTTTCATTGGGCGCAAAAAAATGGAGATTTAGCTCTGAAAAAATTACAGTTAAACAGAATGACCATGTTATATTAACTGTGCGACCAGAAAGTATGGCGTTTACGTTTGCAATTAAAGAGTTAAGTGTGGAAAAAGAAGTTTCTGGTACAACGATGATTGAATTTGATGCGCTTACAAAAGGAACGTTTGGGTTTAGCTGTAGTAGTTGTGAAGAATGGAGAGGAATGATAGGTACGTTAGTTGTAGAATAAACTCTCGAACCTGAAAGAGAATAAGCTTTTTATACTTCTTTCTTTTTCTTTGATTACTTTATGTCAAAAACACGAAATTTGTTTGGAAAAGTAGCGATGATTGCGTTTTTAGTCATGGTAGTGGTAGGGTTTACGGTGCCGATTGTTTTAAATAACATTAAACCCGATTCAAATACGTATGTTGAGCCAAGGTTATGTCAAACAGATGTCGATTGCGGATTATTGTGCGATGATTTACCGGTGATGGTATTGTGTGGGCAGAATATTTGCCAGCAGAATGCGTGTACACAACAAAGTTATTATCCGTTTACAGAAAAGCCAGTGACGTTTACATTGAATGTGATAGTGGAAAATCAATCGATTGATATAGCTTCTCGAGCAAATAAAAATAATTTCTTTGTGATATTTGAGAAAGATAGGGTGAAAGTATATGCTAACGGGTTGAACGTGGCGCAAATTTTAGAAAAAGCTAATATGAAGATGAATGGGCAGTGTATGACAATTGATCAAACATATTGTGCGAAAGAAGGACATATATGGGTTATGCGGGTAAAAGGGCAAGAATCTCCGCTGTTTGATTATACTCCACAGGAAGGAGATGTTATTGAGTTGGTGTACTCTTGAAGTTAAAAAAAATAAGAATTTAAGTTTTATTAGCAGAAAAGTAGTGCATTAGTTATATAAATGGGTTCTTTTCTTTAAAATATTATGGCAGAAAAAAAAATTGTATTGGATTACCATGAGTTTCCCAAACCGGGAAAAACGGCAATTATGCCCACGAAGTCGTGTAAGACGGCAGAAGATCTGTCTTTAGCGTATACACCAGGAGTGGCTGTGCCATGTTTAGAGATTGAGAAAAATAGTTTAGATGTGTACAAGTATACAAATAAAGGAAATTTGGTTGGGGTTATTAGTAATGGGACGGCAGTGCTGGGGTTAGGTAATATTGGGGCATTAGCGGGAAAGCCGGTGATGGAAGGGAAAGCGGTGTTGTTCAAACGGTTTGCGAATATTGATGCGTTTGATATTGAAATTAATGAGAAAGATCCGGTTCGGTTGGTGCAGACGATTGCGTCGCTTGCGCCGACGTTTGGAGGGATGAATTTAGAAGATATCAAAGCGCCGGAGTGTTTTTATGTTGAAGAGGAGCTGAAGAAGCAGTTAGATATACCTGTGTTTCATGATGATCAGCATGGGACGGCAATTATTTGTGCAGCGGCGTTGTTAAATGCACTTGAATTGACTTCTCGCAATATATCAGATATTAGAATTGTATTTTCTGGTGCGGGGGCGGCGGCAGTTGCGTGTGCGCGGTTGCTCTTAGAGTTGGGTGTAAAACGAGAGCAAATATATTTGGTTGATAGTAAAGGAGTTGTGACAACGGTGCGTGAGGGGGAGTTGAATGAGGAGAAGAAGTTTTTTATGCAGGAAACACAGTTGAAGACGCTCTCTGATGCGTTGGTGGGGGCAGATGTGTTTATTGGTGTGTCGCAGGCGAATGTTGTGAGTGCTGAGATGGTTAAGTCAATGAACCCAAAACCGATTATTTTTGCGATGGCGAATCCGAATCCGGAAATTACGTATCAGATGGCAAAAGAAGCGGTGCCCGATTGTATTATGGCGACTGGCCGAAGTGATTATCCCAATCAGGTAAATAATGTGTTAGGATTTCCGTTTATTTTTCGCGGGGCGTTAGATGTACGGGCTCGCACGATTAATACAGAGATGAAATTGGCGGCGGTGCGAGCACTTGCGGCGCTTGCGCATTCCGCGGTGCCTGTGGAAGTTGTTGCAGCGTATGGGCGGGAGTTTGCGTTTGGTTCTGAGTATATTATCCCAAAACCATTTGATCCACGAGTGTTGTATCATGTGGCACCGGCGGTGGCACAAGCGGCGATGGATTCTGGGGTTGCTTTGCAGAGAGTGGAGATTAAGAAGTATACGGCGGAGTTGAAGAAATTGGCGAAGCGGTTGGCGAAAGGAAAGTTTATATAATCTTTCTTCTTTTTTATAGATTAGAGCAAGAAAAGAGTGTGAGCTATGACTTTTATCCAAAACGTAATGAATTCATTGTATTCTGAGAGTGCTCTGGCAAGACGAGAGAGACGTTTGATTGATAGGTTGATAGTTGATGAAACGGTGTTGAATAATGCGCAACAAGAGTTGGAAGTTGTTTGTGGGAAGAATGTTATTGATGTTACGCAAATGAAGCAACTGGAGAAGGAAATTAATGATTTGGTTGTTAAGATTACCGCTGAATTGAAAGATTTGCTTGCGAAAGAGAGTGTGGAGTTACAAAAAGATGTTGAGTCACCGCAGGAAAATTTAAGCCATGTATTAATAGCAGTGGAAACGTATTTGAAGTATCTTACGCAAGAGAAAACGATAAGTAAAACAGCACAGAAACAATTTAAACAACTGTTAGATCATATTGGTACAGAATTTGAAGCATTAGAGGAGATATTAGAGAAAGTTATTTCAGAGAGCGGAGTACTTTTTACGAGTATTTATCAGCAAAAAGGAACCCGAGGATTTCAAACAGTTGACTTTAATAAGTTTTTAGCAGCAGGAGATGTATTTGAAAAGAATAAAGTGGCACTATCACAAACGATTAAATCGTTGTATAAAAAGTTACATAATTTAGAAAAAGAACTGCGAAAAGAGATTAATCGTTATCAACGAGAACGAAAAAAAACAGTCAAATATACAATTGCGGATTTAGGTAAGAAACAACGGGCAGCTATTGTGGCGGCGCATGGACTGTTAGTACAGAGAGGAACGACTACGCCTTTAGCAGAGAGGGATCAGCAAAAGATCAAACTGTATATCTTTGAGGCGTTACAGTTAGAAACCAAAATTATTCAAGAGATGAATACATTAGGTATCCCTTCAAAGTTAGATCAAGCAGTGAGGGAGCAAACGGGGCAGGCGAAAAAGCAGTTTCAAACAGTAGTCAATAAGTTAAAATATTATAAGACGAATTCAGGAGTGTATCCGTTTGAGTTTTGGTTGGGAGAGAAACGAGCGTTGGGATTTCTTAACGCAAATGATCAAAAAAATTTAGGATGGTTGAAAGAGTTATTAGAGCAGGGATTATTACATGCAGAATATGGGATGTTGAGTGAGAGGGATAGTGGAATGGCAACATTGGTTGCAGAAGGATTTCTTAATACAGCACATGACGAATTTTTAAATTATTTGCAAGTGTATCAGAAAGGATTTTTAGAGCTGACTACGGCTATCACGAAACGAGCAGAGATTGCACAACAGGTGTTTGCGGTGTTAGGAAGCACGATTTATCATACGGAAAAAGTGATTGAGCAAACGAGAAGTGTGACGGAAACGGCAGTGAAGAAAGCAGAGGAGGATGAAAAGAAAAGAGATCATAATCCTGCTAATATAATCAGAGCAAAAAAATTGCAAGAAGAGTGGGATCGAGAACAAGCAGAAGAGGAAAGAGCGATTGCGGCAGCGCAGAAAAAGTTACAGGATGAAGCTGGGGAAATGATGGCAACGCTTGGAGTGGTGCGAGGAGTTGAACAGAAAAGTAGGTTGAGGGGGTTGTCGTTTCTGCAAAGAGCATTGATGTCGTTGGCATTAGCATCACAGTTAATTGCAAGTTCGACGTCTCCTGCGGTTTTAACTCTAACACCTACAAAAGCAACCGCGGCGTTATCCCATGAAGCGGCAGCATCATCTCCAAAAGTAAATAAAGAACAGTTGCCACAAACAATGAGGATCCCAACTTCAATACTGAATAAAATTTCTTCTTTTTTTAAGGCAGAGAAGGATGCGATGTTGATGATCACAGAAAAAGAAGCGTATTCCACACCCCAGGAACATACCGCAGTGATGGCAGAGGAGCACGAGGTAATTGATCCTTTTTTGGAGCAAGTGAAAGAAGGGGGGATAAAAATAGAATATTACCCCGGAGAACAATTAATGTTAGTGTATACCAAAGAAGGAAAATTGATTACAAATTTTCGCGTGCGAGGAGGACCAATAAAAGGGTATGTTGATCCAAATTATACGGATCATTATTATGGTTCGACGCCGGCAGGAACATTTATAATTAGTCAAAGTGCAATAAAGCCATATATTAAACGAAATAGTTCGTGGTATAAAGCAAGAATTAAGTGGGGAGCATTAATTAGAGAAGTAGAGGATGGAGAAATTCAAGTAAGTGAAAATGGAGGGAAGAAGTGGTTTTATGCCACGGGTAAAAAAGCAAAAGTGAAGAGTTTTGATAAAGAAGATTTTTATCGTCCTGATGGGACACTTATGACGCAGTGGTTGGAGAATCCATTTGGGCACTTAACGATTGAATTGAAAACGGAAAAGGGAGCGATTCTTGCAGAAAAGATTCATCCCAATGCAGATTTAGAAAAAGGCAAGCAGATGGAGGAGACCAAAATTTCTCATGGATGTATGCATATTGCTCCAACAAATATTGATGCGTTAGCAAGGCTGATTTTATTGAGTCCGGGAAAAGTGCGTATGAAGATTTATCCTTACATTAAAAGAAGTGATGCGAAAATTGATTATGTGAAAACAGCAACAAAACCAATAAGGGTGGGAGGTTGATTCTTCTTAAGGTTTTATTTCAATGATTGTTCTTTTTTTACCATTAGAACAGCCTTGTTCGGTAAAAGCATAGATTTCTTCCATTTCAGCGTTTTTTAGTGCAATGCAGCCCCAAGTCCAATCTTGAACTTCTCTGGTGTCACGGCCACCATGGATTTCGATAAAACTTCCTAAAGAGGTGTTTTGAGGAGGGGTTAGGCAATCTGCTTCTGCTCTTTTAATGGATTCACTTTCGGATCTGCTAATGAGACCATTATTTTCACCTCTTTTGGCATCTTCAGAAGTTGGATAACTTAATAGTAATGCTTTATAAAATTTACTTTCGGGGTTTTTCTGAGCAATATAAAATATGCCTTCTGGTGTTTTGTTGTCGCCTTCTTTTTCTTTATCTCCAAGAAAGTCACCTAAAGAGATCATATATGATTTTAATTTCTGATCGTTGAGATAGATTTCAATGAGATGTTGTTGTTTATAGATAATTAGTTTTTTGCGGGTTCCGTGTATTTGAATTTCTTCAGCGTGATTATCAAGATAGGTTTTAACACGATCTTCTAAAGAAATATCTTCTTCATTTGGTGCTGATACATTTTGCTGTGCTTGGATTGGTTCTGGAGTGTTTTGTATAATAGTTGGGGTAGGAGTTGTGGGAAGTTCAAGAGAGATTGGGGTTTGAGATTGGGGAAGAGGTTGAGATTTGGTTACAGATGGAATTACATTATTATTTCTGGTTGATGACAAGGGGGTTACAGGGAGGCTTTTTATTTTTGTTTCTGAAGATGATAAATAATCCTGATGAATGGTATCGTAGGAGGATATTTTTTTTTGTTCACAAGAGGTTAGGCTTACCAGTAAACCTATAAGATAAGTAGTTGAACAATGCATTTTTAATATAAATTAAATGAGATTTATAAATGTTACTATTATAAAATAGTTAATTATAAGTAGTGTGAGGAGGTATAAAAATACAAATTAATCCATCATAAAGTTTATAATCCACTTGTTGCTTTTGGGAGGTATGGCATTTAAAGAGGTGCAAGGATTTTTAGTGAAGATTAACTCATTTATTCATCTTTCTCCAAAAGAGTTGCAGTTGTTACAGACACCAAATGAGGTGTTAAAGCAGACGCTAACAGTGAGTGGGAAAAAGTATCCTGCCTATCGGGTGCAGTTTAATAATGCGCGAGGGCCGTACAAAGGGGGAATTAGGTTTCATCAGGATGTTTCTTTAGATGAGGTGAAGTCTCTTTCGTTTTGGATGACGCTTAAGACGGCAATTGTAGATGTACCGTTTGGCGGAGCTAAAGGAGGGGTGACGGTTGATGCGAAACTGTTGTCAGCAAAAGAGTTACAACAGCTAAGTCGAGGATATGTACGAGCGTTCTATAAGTATCTAGGAACAAAGAGAGATATTCCGGCACCAGATGTGAATACAACTCCACAGATTATGGCATGGATGTTGGATGAGTATGAGAAGTTGACAGGAGTAAGTGCGCCAGGAATGATTACAGGCAAGCCATTGGAGTTAGGGGGGTCGCGGTTGCGAGATATTGCGACGGCATTAGGGGGAGTATATATATTAGAAGAAGCGTTGCAGAAGATAAAAATTGGACCAAAAACAGTAGTTATCCAAGGGTTTGGGAATGCGGGGATGAATATGGCGCAAATATTGCATGGCCGAGGATTTAAGATTGTGGGGGTGTCGGATTCGTTAGGTGGTATTATTAATCATAATGGGCTTGATATTCCTAAAGTTGTTGAAGTAAAGAAACAAACGGGGTCAGTTGTTAATTATTTACATGCGCAACGGGTAACGAATGAAAAATTGTTGACAACGCATTGCAGCATTTTAATTCCGTCGGCACTTGGCGGGGTTATTACCAAAGATAATATGAAATTGTTGAATACATCGGTAATTTTGGAGTTAGCAAATGGGCCGGTGGCGGCGGACGCGGATGATTTCTTATTTGAGCAGAAAATTGTGGTCATACCGGATGTGTTAGCAAATGCCGGAGGAGTAACGGTATCATATTTTGAATGGGTGCAGAATAATCAGGGTTTTTATTGGACGGATGAAGAAGTGGCGAAACGCTTAGAGGAGAAGATGAAGAGTGCGTTTCGGAATGTGTACAATCAGTGGCAGGCGAAACCGTATTCGTTTCGATCAGCAGCGTATATTTATGGAATTGAGAAGATTCTGGCGGCGGAGAGATTGCGAGGAAGAGTGTAATTTTTAGTGGTTATGTTTCAGAAAAAGATACAATTTTCTTCACATACATTTATAAATAGAGTCACAGATTAGTAAGTAATCGTAAAAATTCTCCTAACCCAATACGGAGTTTGTTCGAGAATTTTTAACGAAACTCCAGAGAATGGGTAAGCGTATTACAAGTATAGTATAATTTGCTATTTTTCTAATACACACGTATCAAAATAGAACTCATTTTCTAGAAAAAAATAAACTGAAACGAGAGTGAAATATATGAACTTTAATGAATTACAGATACATCCGGCGTTATTAAAATTAGTGGCGCAGCAGGGATTTACAACAGCGACGGAGATTCAAGAAAAATGTATTCCGTTAATCCAGCAAGGAAAAGATGTGGTTGGGCAATCGGGAACAGGATCAGGAAAAACGTTAGCGTTTGGTTTGCCGATGTTAGAAAAAATACAGCCTAAAGCAGGTATTCAGGCATTAATTATCACACCAACACGAGAGTTATGTGTGCAAGTGGCAACCGTATTACAGGATTTTGCAAAGCCATTAAATTTACATGTAGTGCAAGTGTATGGCGGCGTGAGTTTAGAACCGCAAGCACGAGCATTACATCATTCGGAAATTGTTGTAGGAACGCCGGGACGATTGTTAGATCATATCAATCGACGAAATGTTAATTTTACAACAACAAAAATTTTAGTTTTAGATGAAGCTGATAAGATGTTTGAGATGGGTTTTCAAGAAGATATTGATGATATTATTCGATGTCTTCCTAAAGAACGACAAACATTATTGTTTAGTGCGACGATTTCAGAGCCAATCTATAATTTAATGCAGCGGCATTTGAGAAATCCAATGCAAATTAAAGGGCAGATTCATGTAGATAAAAGTTTACTGCATCAGGGGTATTATAATATTCCAGGCAAAGATAAATTTTCGTTGTTAGTTCATTTTTTGAAGCAGCAGACGAAAGGATTAGCGATTGTTTTTTGCGGAACGAGAGAAGAAGTGAATATTGTAACGTATAATCTAACGAAAAATGGAATTGATGCAATGGCAATTCATGGTGGCTTGACGCAAAACAGACGATTGAATGCAATTGAAGCTCTTCATAAGCAGAATGTTTCTGTGCTTGTGGCGACAGATGTGGCAGCACGAGGTTTAGATATCAAGAATGTTACAAATGTATACAATTACGATGTGCCAAAAACGTCTGAAGAATATATCCATAGAATTGGACGAACCGCACGAGCAGGTGCAGAAGGATATGCAGTGACGTTATTAACAGATCGTGATCATGAAAATTTCAGGCGAGTATTGCATGATCGAACGTTGAAGATTGAAGAGTTACCAATGCCAATGTTTGAGCGTGTGATGTTTAATCGACATTCCGAAGAACGATCACGATTTGAAGAGAGTCAAAGTGGCGGCTATGGACGATCTGGTGGCGGCGGGCATGGTCGTTCGGGTGGAGGAGGACGAGGATATGGATCTTCAGGACCTAGAACAGGCGGATCACGTTTTGGTGGTTCTCGACCACAGAATAGATCACGAGCATTAGATCGAACGTCAGGAAGAACGTCTGAATCTTCTTCATATGGGGAGCGATCCTCTGGTTCATATGGCGGCGAGCGTTCTGGCGGAGGATCGTATGGTGGTGGAAGTTCGGGTTCATATGGCGGCGGACATAGTGGTTCATCTCGAGGGCCGCGACGAAGTTCGACGTTTGGGCAGAGACGGTAAATTGGTTTATTATTTTTTATTTGTTTTTTTAGGTTTATTTGTTATTTTTTCTTTCTAATATAACTATTTATTATATTAATGCAATTTCAGGTTAGAATATTTAATGCGTTAACTATAAAAAGACCCTGTTATTTTAGCTTCTCTTATGGCACGAACACTAATTAAAGATTTGAAGCAGCATTTGAACCAAGAAGTAACCCTCCAAGGATGGGTTCAAGAGATACGGAATTTAAGCAAAATCAAATTTATTATTCTACGCGATCGCACTGGAGATATGCAAACAATTGCGTTCAAAGGAGATACAGAGCAAGAAACATTTGAGATGATTAATAGTTTGCAAAAAGAAGCAGTGATTGAAATTGTTGGTGTGGTGAAAGAGAATAAGGAGTCACGCTGGGGGATTGAAGTTGCGGTGAAGAAGATTGTGTTGATTAATCAAGCGGTGACGCCTCTTCCGATTGATAATAGTGATAAAAGTATGACGCATATTGATAAGCGAATTGATCATCGGTTTTTAGATACACGAAATTTACGAGTGCAGGCTATTTTCAAAGTGCGAAGCAAGATTGTGAAGATATTAACTCTTTTTTTTGATACGAATGGATTTACAAATATTAACACGCCGAAAATGACGAAGATTGGTGTAGAGTCTGGAGCGGAGTTATTTGAAGTTGATTATTTTGGCAGGCCGATGTATCTTGCGCAGTCGCCGCAAGTGTATAAGCAGATGTTTGTCGGCGGCGGGTTTGAGCGGGTGTTTGAGATTGGAGCGATATTTCGGGCGGAGAAGTCGAATACGACACGACATTTAACGGAATTTACAGGGATAGATTTTGAAATGGGGTTTATTGTTGATCATACAACTGTTATGGATGTGATTGAGGAGATGTTTATTGATCTTATGGGAAAGTTGCAAGTTGAGGCGGCTATGGAGTTGAAATTGTTAGGGGTTGAACATAAAG
>CAYSCV010000007.1:0-24076 GCA_964429715.1 uncultured Methanosarcinales archaeon | reverse complement strand
ATTTGTAACATATTTAATAAGAAAACAACTCTAATTTAAAAAAGTACCGAAAAAAAAGTCAAAAGAAAGATTTACTTACAACTTCACCGCTTCTCGAATCCTTCCTTTCCTCACATTCTCCCGCCGCAATACAATCCCGTCTGCCATCTCTCGCACCGTATGCTCAAGCACATTCGAAATATGACTCCCTTTTCGATAATCCGCCGGCCCAAACGTAAACACCCGCTTTTCATCTTGTAATTGATACGTCTGTCGAAACGCTTTTTCCTGCGTTGGATGATACACTGCAATACTTTTGCCCCCCTTGTGATTCAACGTTGCAAAACAAGGTACATCTGTTGGCCCATCCCCCACATAAATCATCTGCGTAAACGGCACCCGTCTATCACAAGCATCAACTTTACTATTCACATCAATTCTGGAATCAATATTTCCACCTTTATTAATCAAATGAATATACTCCGTCTTCTTTGCATACCCAACCGTTCTCGAAATACCTGAAATCATACCCGCCTCTTCATAAAATTCAGATGCAAAAATACCATTCACGATATTCCCAATCTTACTTCCAAGTATAGTTTCTTTCATCCCTGTACTGATAATATAATGCTCTAACTGAATATCACATTTTCGGTACTCTTCTTTTTCAAAAATGACCTCTCTGAGTCGTCCAAAAAATTCCGGCACACATTCATAGAACACCAAATTCTTCCCTAACTCTCGCAGCAACCCATTCGATAACATTTTAAACTTCCCCTCACGCACATAACGCAGCATCATATTCATATATGCACACTCATCATCAATATTCACACCCTGCGCTCGTACTTTCTGCTGCCATTCATCATTTCGGCGCCAAAACTCCGCACCATCCACATTAAAATGAGAAAATAACACATCCTGCATATAGACAGGTGTGAGGGTCAAATCACAATCATACATTACTGCTATTACATTTTGTTCAACTGCCATTTTAATCTCTTCAGAAAATACCCATTTATAAATATTAAGCAACACTATCATAATAATTATAAACCTTATCAGTAACCACACTCACAGAATGAAAGAAAAACAAACCATTGAATGCATGCTTGAAAGTGTTGAAACCGTAGGAAAAGTCGATCATACCACAATATATAAAGTAACTCTTCGCTTAAACAGCGACAACTGGATGACTCTTCCGTATTTCGGTCACATCAACTCACATGACCTTGAAAAAATGACCGGCAACCCCATTAAGTATAGAAAATACGAAACCGGTTTCTGGATTACAAAAAGAGTACACCAAGAATTAATTGGCTCCGGATTCCATTACCACCACGCACAGTATAAATCAGACCTAAAAAGACTACAACAACCCTACCGCTGCACCATATAAATCTATTTAAACCTCCCTCCTCCATTATTAATTTTTGATGAAAGATGTAATCAGTATGCGTGATTTCTCAAAAGAAGAAATTCTATTTATTCTTGATACCGCAGATGAAGTTAAACGCGCAATTCATGATAAAGAATACGACGAAAATCAATTTCAAAAAAAACATAACAGCAGTGTAAGACAACTTCTTAATGACACCGATATAGCTACGTTGTTTCTTGAAAAAAGTACCCGCACAAATTATTCTTTTCGCACCGCTGCAACCAAAGCCGGCGCAAAAGTAGACGGCTTTAGCAATCCTGAAGATACTTCACTTGCCAAAGGCGAAACTTGGGCAGAGACCGTAGAAATGTTTGCAGGCTATGGCTATAACGCTTTAGTTATGCGTACCACTGCCGAAGGAATTCCCCGCTGGAGTAAAGAAGCCATAGACAAAAATCACCATCATGTCAAACAACAACACGAACAATTAACCCAACCCTACTCCTATCATCCGCCAATCATCCTCAACGGCGGTGATGGCACCAATCAACATCCCACCCAATGCTTTCTTGATTTAATGACCATTCGTGAAATCGCCCGATCAAAAAATAAAGACCTAGATAATCTCAACATCGCCCTTCTCAATGACTTGCGCTACGGCCGAACGAACGCCTCATTAATGTCTGTTGCTCATCACTTCAATTGGAAACTACATCTCGCCTATCCTCCTCGTTTTGGACCACAACCACATCGCCTAGAAGACCTTCTCAACAACAATGTTCAAATCATCGACCACGGCATCGATTTCATTCAAGCCATGACATCTTCATTGATCGCCTACCAATCTCGACCGCAAAAAGAGCGTGTAGGTAAAGGTGAAGACTTAATCACTATTGCTAATCTCGGAAGAATCACCCTCCAAATGTATAACCAAATGGATCAGATGGACAATCGTGCACCTTATCTTCTCCACCCTCTTCCCATCGACAGCAAAACATTTGAAGAAATATCTCACGAACTAAAACACCATCCTAAAAATTTCACTAAATTCCAAGCTGAAAATGGAATTTATATCAGAATAGCATTACTTGCCATTGGCTTAGATAAAATCATTTCTCCACACAAACAAGAAGAAAAAACATACACTCAATCAACCATCCAAGAACTTTCTTTTTCACAAAAAGAAAAAACATTACACAACTTACGCTCCGGCATCATCGAACACGAAGGCATTGTCTTAGATCACATCCCTGCTGGCTACGGCCGGCGTCTTGCCGGTATTCTTGGTTTAGAACATGAAAATCTCCCGCTAGTTATTTCCAGCTATCTTCCCGTCCCTAACGGACGACAATCACACAAAGACATCATCAAAATTCATTCACAATATCAATTCACACAACAACAATACGAAGCTATCGCCCTCATCGCACCACAAACAACCATCAGTTTAATCAGCAACGGAAACGTCTACCAAAAAATTCGCCCTACCCTTGGCACAATAGTTACTGATCACATTACTTGCGGAAATAACCAATGCGTTACAAATATCCCTGAAGAACACGTTCCGCCATCACATCTAGTAGAGAAAAATAAAAAAGGAATATATTTACGCTGCGACTACTGCGAACAGACTGATACACTTGAACGCATTTACACTGAAAAAAGATTTAAGTATATAGGTGAAGAAAAATAAATCAAAATCTTAAATTCTAAATATCTCAACTAATCATATCACAACAAGATTAAAAATCCCGATATCACAATTAAATATCTCTTATTCCTGCATCAAATATCTTTTCTCGTTCTCTTCGTAATTGCTGCGCTTCCTCTAAGAACAATCCCAAGTCAAGCGAAAGAATACCCTCACGAATATCTGCAGGAATATAATGCACAAAATAAAGCACCTCGCGACCTGTTAGCACTTGATACAACCCTTTGACATCCTCATCTTTTTGCCGTCTCAAATAAGATTGAAATTGAGGGAAAATAGGGACAGTTTCTATACGAATAGCCAAATCAAAATCAGGAGCAATAGGAATAATCAATGGTGAACTAGAACAATTCACCGACCCGCCCAACTCAACATAAAATTCTCCTCTCTCACATTCTTTCAATTTCATATCCGGCACACAAGACATTAACGATTGCAAACCCGATTTAATCACTGCTTTTTGTCCTAAATTGCCTTCCGGATCTTGGAGAGGATAAAACGCAAAATGAAGTCCTCCTAAAAAATCATTTCGAAGACCGCCATCTTTCTCTTCATGCACATACTGTTCAATTCTACTATCAAACAACGCCGTCAATTCCTGCAATTGATGTTCTTCCCGAGCGTAAAACGTACCCAACGGAGGAAAACCATAATTAATACAATATAATGTAGGATTTATAGACATAAAAATAACAACAACACAATCAGTTTATAAACTTGTTGTTACTTTTGAGAAGCACCAACAACATCCCCCACAAACCCCACAAACAACGGCGCCGGCGCAATCAATCGTGATTTAAATTCTGGATGAGCCTGCGTCCCCCGAAACACCCCATTTGCTAACTCCATAAATTCCACTAAAGTAGTACCATCCAAATCCACATACGTTCCTGAAAAAATCATTCCTTTCTCCTGTAAAATCTCATGATACTTAGGATTTACTTCATACCGATGCCGATGCCGCTCTGACACCTCAGAACCGCCATACAACCCCTGAACCATCGTTCCTTCTTGCAACTGCGTCGTATACGAACCTAACCGCATCGTCGCTCCCTTTGTAACAACATTTCTCTGCCCCGGCAAAATATCAATCACCGGATGTGCCACAACCGCCCCCTCCTCCACAAACTCTGTACTATTCGCACCCTGCAATCCGCACACATTACGCGCAAACTCAATCACCGCAATCTGCAATCCTAAACACAACCCCAAATACGGTATTCCCTGCTCTCGCGCATACTGCGCCACCTGAATCTTCCCCTCCGTCCCTCGCCGTCCAAACCCGCCAGGAATAATAATCCCTTGCATCCCCTGCAATTTTCGCGCCACATCCTCCTGCGAAATAATATCAGTCGTATCAATAAAATGCCATTGTACATGCACTTTGTGAAATGCCCCTGCATGAATTAAACTCTCCATAATACTTGCATACGCATCTTTTAACCCCGTATATTTCCCACAGATTGCGACATCCACTGTCCGTTCACGATTCTTAATCCGTGAAACCATCTCGCTCCACTCCTGCAATCGTGGATTTGTTTGCAATCCCAATTTTCGTTCCAACAATTTCCGCAATCCCTCCTCTTCAAAAATCAACGGCAGTTCATAAATCGTCTCCGAATGCGGATCACTAATTACTGCCTCAACCGGAATACCACAAAACCGTGCCACTTTCTCTTTCGCATCCTCATTCAATTTTTTCTCCGAACGACAAATCACAACATCTGGTCGAATTCCTTTCTGCAATAAACTCTCCACACTTGTCTGTACTAATCGCGTTTTCACCTCATCAACACCAGATAACAACGGTGCATACGCCAAATGACAAAACGTCATCCGTTCTCGAAACTCATTACTTAACTCCCTAATCGACCGAATAAACCAGCTCTCTTCAATATCATCAATTGTCCCGCCAATCTCAATCATCATCACATCCGGCTTCTCACTCTCCGCAATCCCAATCAATCGTCGTTTAATTTCATCAATCACATGCGGAAAAATCTGCACCGTCTTTCCTAAATATTCCCCTTTACGCTCTTTAGCAATCACCGCATCAAATATCTTACCCGACGTTAAATTATGAGAAAACTTGCTCGTATGATTTGTAAACCGCTCATAATGACCAAAATCCATATCCACTTCCCCGCCATCCTCAAGAACAAACACCTCACCATGCTCAAATGGATTAATCGTACCAGGATCAACATTCAAGTAGCCATCACACTTCACATTCACAATTTTATATGGCTCAAGAAGCTTTGCAATCGAACCCGAAACAATACCTTTACCTAACCCAGAAAGATTACCCCCTGTTACCACAATCCATTGAATATTGTTTAGCGACACAATGGATGTTAAAATCCATGTTTATAAGGTTTATTGTAACCTAAAATATAAAGTAGAAAATTAAAAAATACACAGAATTACAAAAAGTAAATTACAACCCTTTCAACACCGCATCAATCTTCTGCTTCAACGCTGGCTTTGGCATAAATCCCACAATCCTATCTGCTTCCTCACCATTATGAAACACAATCAAGCAAGGAATCCCCGTAACCCCATTCTCTGCCGCAACTTGTGGATAGTCTTCTGTCGAAATCTTCGCAAAATTCAACTTTCCCGCATACTCTTTACTCACTTCCTCAAATACAGGAGCAAGCATCTTACAAGGCCCGCACCACGACGCCCAAAAATCCACAATCACCGGCAATTTGGACTTTAATACATCCGTTTGAAACGTTTTATCTGTCAATTCTTGTACCATAAATCTCACCTTTCTCTCTTAGTTTAATAATTATAAGAACAACAAAAAATCTATTATTTATAAAACCAATGGAATTAATATTAAATCTCCTAAAAACTAAAAACTTCCCAACAATAAACTTTATATAGTATGCCCACTCTCCAAAAATAATCAAAAAGAAAGGTGAAACCATGTTCAAAAAAATAAGTTCTATAATAATCATAATAATAACCGTAATGTCATTCGTCGCTGCCGAAGAACAAACTGACCAACGCGACTGCCTCTATTACTTCTATGGCAAAGACTGCACAGGATGTCAAACTTCAAATCAATATATCCAAGAACTACGAACAAAATATCCTCAATTAGATATCAAAAGCTATGAAGTATATCATAACGAACAAAATAAAGCGTTATTTAAATCATATTTAACTTCGTACAACATCGTTCCTGACGCCCAAGGCATCCCGGCAGTTATAACCAGAAGTAGTTATTTTATAGGGCAGAAATCAATCTCCACGTTTTTAGAAAAATATATCAAAGACAACGAAGAAAGCTCCTGCCCTACTCTTGAACCAACAAACATGGTTGGTCTTCTTGGTGATAAAAATCCAACGGACGTTATGCAAACACTTCCAACTAATCTCTTACGCTCTAATGCTTTCAAAGACAGCTTTCGTCCAATCATGTTTACATTAATAATCATCCTCGCCCTGCTTATCATCACCATTCACAACTACAAAAAAACCATTCTGGGCAGCATCTTATTTATTATTGCCTCCTACACCGCGCTCTTATTATACAGTACAAATAACCTTAGCGGCTTCAGCGCACAACATGGATTCATCATTATGATTTCTATCATTGGAATTATAGTAGCCCTTGCTAAAATTATCATTTTTTTCCTCTTCAATAACGACCCTTTTGCCAACCTCGAACGCAGCGATCGTTTAAAACTGGAAAAAACAAAAGCAATCCTCTCCCATCCTGCCTGGTTCTTCCTCTTTGGCTATGTTGCAACCTTATTCACCTTCCTCAACCTTAACAAAAACATTGAATTACTCAGAACACTCCATCTGGAAGGAACACTCACCTCGGTAGTAACTCCGAAAATTATAATGTACTGCATTATTCTCATCATTCCTTTAGCAATCGTAGCCATTATCATGAATACAATTAAGATGAAACTCGAACAACGCTCCAAAAGCGCAGCACATTCTGATCAGCATCTTGGCCAATGGAAATTACATAATCACCGCGTATTTAACGTTGTAATAAGCATCTTAGTAATTGCTTTATCCTTACTGTTAATCTACGCATAAGTTAAATGCAATCAAAGAAAAAAAGTTCAAAAGAAGAAGTAAATTATTTAAGTATTAACAATCACAGATACGAGCTGGAGGACAATAATCATCATAATAAACACGTTTCGTTTTAAGAATATCAATCCCATGATTTTGTAAAAACAAATTTCGTATTGCTCCAGTCTCATTTCTATTTCCTCCTAAAACACTAAAGATAGTAGCCACAGCAATAACTTCCCTTCTCCCATCCCCATAATCTGGACCAACATCCATCCCATTCTCATTACCAAGAATATGTTCATCCCATTTCCATTTATTTGATTCAAGTCGATAAAGTGATAACAAAAAATCCGTCGCAGACAACACAGGGATGTCCGCGACCATCTGAACATACGATTGCACCGCATCTTCCCCATGCCAACGTTTAACAAGCCCATACATCTGTTCCAACTTTTCTCCATTTAAATCATCAGTGATTGCGCCCCGCCCGCTATAGAATTCAGGACGTCCAGACATACCTGCTTCATGTACAATTTGACGAGCTTCTAATTTTCCTTCTAAACTCATAGTATATCCCTCCGTAAAGATAATATAATCCTCAAAGAAAGTCTTCCGGGTCGCAAGACGCCGCTTTGTGGACTACTCAGAAGTCCAATTGTAACCCTATTGAATTAGTTGGACTTCTATATATCACTTAAAAATAACCCTTTTTTATAAATATTTCTCTATTAAATAGTAATAATGACTAACCTGCCATTCAAACAACAACACATAAAAACCAACATAACATTACCATTACATGTCTAAACCAACCACCACAGAAATCACCAGAATATTCTCCCTTCTCGAACTAATTCACCCACAAACCATGCTCGAAGAGCTCTCAGAATTAGGCTACACCCCTTTCCAACTCCTCATCGCAACTCTGCTCAGTGCTCGAAGCAAAGACTCAACCGTTATCCCCATTGTCAAACAACTCTTCAAACAATACCCTCAACCACAACACTTCATCAACATCCCGCAACCAGAATTAGAACAACACATCTACAAAATCGGCTTCTATAAAACCAAAGCCAAACACGTAAAACAACTCAGCCAAATTCTTATAGAAAAATATAACAGCCAAATCCCAAACACCCTAGAAACCCTCACCTCACTTCCAGGAGTAGGACGAAAAACCGCCAACTGCATCCTCGCCTACGTCTTCAACCAACCCGCCATCGCCGTTGACATCCACGTTCACCGCATCTCCAATCGCCTTGGTTGGCTTCACACATCCACCCCCGAACAAACGGAAATCAAACTCCAAAATCTCGTCCAAAAAAACCAATGGATAAATATCAACCGCCTCTTCGTCGGCCATGGACAATCAATCTGCAAACCAATTAATCCCTCTTGTGCCATTTGTCCTATCCTACAGTATTGTGGATATGGGAAGAAACACAACTAAATTTTCAAATCATTACTTTCTCAACCACAATTTTTATATATACAGCATATACTTTTACTAAAAATGCTACAATTAAATACTCCTTCCTCAACCCATGGAAGAATTTATACTCTTGGAACCCAACTCGGCTACGGAAAATATAGTATAGTATACCTCGGAAAACAAAAAGACACACTAAACACACCATCTTACGCCATCAAAGTTCCTCATCTCGACTCCCCCCGTAAACTCCGCCAAAACCTCGTCACATTTGAAGCAGAATTCTTCCAACAAATTAATCATCCTAACTTCATCAGATACATCGACCACGGTCTCGACATCAGAACACCATACTTTGTCATGGACATAATTCCCGAAACAATAGATGATAAAATAAAAAAGAAAACCATCACCGCAAAAGTAATCACAGAATTTCTCTCTCAAATTCCTGCAATTATTCAACAACTCGCTCAACATAACTTAATTCATGCTGATTTACGCAGTAAAAATATTGCCTATAAAAACCACCTTTTTCTCGTTCTTGACCCTCTCCCTGCCATCTGCCGCCTAAATCCCGATACTAGAAAAGTCCCTCCCGATTACGCTCCTGAGATCAAAGAAAGTGGCGCATTTAGCCTCGCCGCCGACATATTTAGCCTTGGAAAAACATTAGAATATATGATCCAAACACAACCTCAAACGTCAAATCCTCTCACTGCATTGGTAAAAACAATGACCCACTCCCAACCTCAACAACGCCCCACACCTCCCCAACTTCAAGAACTCTGCCAGCAAACACTCTCAGAAATAGAACAACAACATAGTACAACAGAAATTGGATATGCATAACCATGTTTGAAAATCTTTCCATACCCTATTCTATCAATGACCAAACCTATATCCCAAGAAAAAAATTAGGCGAAGGCCGTACTGGCGCTATATATCTAAGCTACAATGTAGAGGATATGGACCAACAACATCCCCTCGCCATTCGTTTTCCTACAATCATCAGCAGTTCAAAACAGCGTAGTAATTTAATCGCTCACCAAGCATCTCTTCTTCAACAACTAACCTCGCCATACGTTCCAAAATATATTGACCACAGCGAACATCCCATCTGCCCTTATCTCGTATTAGAATTCATCACCGAAACTCTCAGCGACCGTATAACCAAAAACACCCTAACCCAAGAACTCTTTATCCAATACCTCAGACAAATCCCAACCATTCTCAACTTCCTGCAACAAAAAAACAAAGTACATGGTGACTTAAAATGTGCTAACTTTGGCAACTCTAACAACAGCCTCAAAATACTTGACTTAGAAGATATGCATGAACCAAAAAGTTATCGCATTCCCGAAAACGCCCCCCTATATTACCCTCCTGAATTTCGCTTTTATGGTACTCTCACTCTTCAATCAGACACCTATACCGCCGGACGCAATCTTGAATACATGCTCACCGCTCAACATGCCGACACAACACAAGACACATTTGAAACAATTGAACTCATCCACAACCTCTCTCTTCCAAATTCATTCAAAGAAGTATACACCAGCATGACGAATCGCAATCCAAACTCCCGCCCAACACCTTCACAACTCACAACAGTCCTTCAACAACTCATAGAAGACATACTCAGCCAAAACATCTTTCACCCCATGCAACTCATAGATATAGAATTACCTGAGTGGTTTTAGGAAATAGAATTTCTACTTTTTCTTTTTTATACCCACAACCCTCAGCAACTTTACCATTGCTGCCGCACTCCATATTGCATTCAGAATCACAAACGGCCACCCTTTAATCACAAACCCATAATACACAAGCATTCCCGCCCCAAAAATATTTAATAAATTATACTCCACTGTTTCTTGATTGAACTTACGCCAAAATTCATCTAACACAAACGCCACAAGAATACATAACATACCCACTAGTCCAATTATAAAAGAGACATCAACCATACCTAATCACTCACTTTCCAAACTCTTTAATTTCAAATTTATTTATGCGGCATCTTCAACAACGAATGCTCTTTACTTATTCCCACCAACTGCCGGGACAAATCGCGCACTAATATCCTCTGCTTCTGCGTCGTCTTAAGTAACGTCGCCAGATACAACTTATGCGGCAAATCCATTAAAAATAATGCCTCCTCCAACGACAACCGTCGCTGCATCAACTCATTCACTTCATGATACGTCTCAGAAAACCGCTGCACATGATTTTCAAATTGTTTAATCTCTCCAATAACTTTTGGCACACTAAAATACTCATCTTTCAAAAGTGTATTCATCAACACTTTCGCTTTCGTTCTATCCCCATTAAACTGCGTTAGCTTCAAATCGATCAAACATCGTGCATGCGACCGCAGCTTCTCATGAATCACATACCCCGCTTCCATCCCTTTCAACGACTCCTGCAACATCGCAACCCGCACCCCAACTTGCTTTTTCGCATCATCAGGCAACGAATCAAACACTTTATACGCTGAAACTGCACTGCCATTCACATGCTTAAACCAAGAATCATGTAACCCTCGCACACTCTTACGAATATCCGGCAACATCTCCACTTCCCTTTTTAACTCTCTCAACTCCATGAATTTTATTAAACTGTATTGATTTATAAACATTCTGCTTCCTTGTTTATACAGAACAGCACAGCAAGCTTTATAAAGCACCCTTTCTCAAAAAATATTCCTCAAAATGACACCTGAACCCACCACAACAGAATGTACTGTTACCGAAGCTCACGGCACAAAAATACTGCGCATCCGTTCATTTAGACGTGAATCAGACCATTTTTTATATAATCTAAATCACCAAATACATCAATCCCACACAATTGCTCAAAGCATGCACACCGTCCTCACCGCATTAGAAAAAAGAGAATATATCGCTCCTCGTATCTATCGTAAAAGTAACAGCAACGAACACCAATACATACTCATCGAGATTCTTGGCCTGCCCAAAAAAGCCATGAAAATGAAAGACAGTCTTCGCATCACCCCACACCCTTTCCTTGAAGAAATCATTGAACAACACCAAATATACCACAACGACAGCGCCAAAACTGATCCCACTTTAATTCTCAATGATAACGACCCTCTTCACTACATCAAAGAATCAGGCTTAGTCTGCATCCCCTACGCTCGCCGCTCAGAAATCCTTGAGAGAAACATCCAAGGCCTGCTCGTCGTAAGCTATAACCCTAAAAAAAAAAAAATCAACAATGAAGAACTTCGTGTTCTCGATCAAGTCAGTTGGTTTGTCGCTGATAACGTCACCCATCTGTTAGAACTCGATCAATTTATCAAACTAAACGAAAAACTCTCTCTGCAAACAAAAATTGATGGCCCCACTGGATTATATAACAAAAAAACTTTCCATGAAGACATAGAACATAATCTAACTGAAGCTAAAAAAACAAAAAAAATATGCCATCTTCTCCTAATCGACCTCGATCACTTTAAAAGTTTCAATGATAAACTCGGCCACGCCGAAGGCGACAAATTTCTCGCCAACATGGGAACTTACCTCAACACGTTATCTGACTGTAAAAGCTACCGTATAGGAGGGGACGAATTCGCAATCCTCACCTACATTGAAGAACAAAATAAAATTTATCCTCTAGCACAACAAATTTTAGAAAATATAAGAAATCTTCCAGCACCTGAAACTCGCTTCCATCCCACCGCAAGTATTGGGATTCTAGCTAATCTTCCCCGCTTTTGCAATGGCGAAGAATGGTATCGACAAACCGACAAAGAATTATACGAGGCAAAACGCCAACGCGACAGTGTAGTCTATAAAGCTCACACATTACAGTTTAAATAGAAACCTTTATAAACACATACTTCAAAATTAAATAAAATGTTCTACACAGTCAAAGTCAAAGATTATATCCGTGTGCCTCCCAGCATGTTTAATCTTACTACTAAAGAAGCTGTGCTTAAAAACATTAAATCTAGCTACGAAAATTACATTTCAAAAGAAATTGGCTTCGTTTTAAACGTTGTCAACATCACAACCGTCAAAGAAGGTGTCATCATCCCCGGCGACGGTGCTGGTTATTATGAAGCCGAATTTGACCTTCTCACATTCAAACCCGAACTCAATGAAATCGTCTTTGGTAAAGTCCGTGATATCACCGACTTTGGTGCATTCCTTGATATTGGTGGGGTTGAAGGAATGGTCCACATTTCTCAAAGCATGGACGACTTTGTCAGCTTCAGTAAAGAAAAAGTACTCTCCGGCAAAAAATCAAATCGTTCCATAAAAGTCGGTGACAGATGCCGCGCACGTATCATCGCCGTAAGCTATAAAGATCCTAATAATCCCAAGATTGGCTTAACCATGCGCCAAGAAGGCCTAGGCAAACTAGAATGGCTCAGCGAAGACGCAGAACCAAAAGAAATTCCTGTTGAAAAAAAAGAAGAAAAAGCTGAAAAGCCAAAGAAAAAATCAAAAGAATAAAAAATAAAATTCAGAAGAATATAATACCATGGCCAAAAAGAAAGTCTGCAAACGTTGTAAATTGTTCGTCGAAGCTGACACCTGCCCGCAATGCGGTATATCTGGTTTCAGTAACAGCTGGCAAGGCCGCATCTTAATTACCGACGCAGAAAACTCAATGATTGCTCAAAAAATCGGAATTAAATTAAAAGGCGAATACGCAATTAAAGTTAAATAAAAAAGAAAATAACTCGAGGGAAATATCATGCAATTAACCATTAACGAAAAAAAAGAAAACATCTTATTGAACAGACATGAAATTAAAGGCACAGTTTCATTTGAAAACGCCACACCCAGTAATAAAGACATCATCGAAGCTGTAGGAAAACAAATGCATGCTGACCCATCATTAATTGTAATTAAACATATCCACACAATATTTAGTCATAGAGAAGCAATCGTAAACGCTTTCATCTATGATAAACCCGAAACAAGAGAACGCATCGAATGCATTAACGGCCACATGCGTAAAAGACTTGAAGAAGCAGCAAAGAAAGCCGCATAGATAATAATAATAATAATAGGAATAAGAAATAATTGATAAAGAATAATCAAAATTAATCATAAAAAAGAAAAACTGAGGTAAAACTAACATGGCTGCTCCTACAAAACCCGTTGCAAAAAAGCCTGCTGGCGGCAAAGCAAAAAAAGCTGGCAAAAAACAATCCAGTTTATACACAATTACAGGTGACAAAATCCAACGAAAAAATAAATTCTGCCCTAAATGTGGATCTGGAGTATGTATGGCCGTTCATTCTAATCGCTTAGTCTGCGGCAGATGTAAGTATACAGAATTTAAGAAAAATTAAGATTTTTATTAGAAAGGGTATTTGGTTAAGACCACGAATGAAGTCCGTGGATAGTTCATATCAGAGAATTTGAGAACGTGAGTGACCCTAGCTCCAAATAAAGAGAACTTTGCAAAAAGCAATTCTTGCCAGTAAGGCAAGTCACGAACGCTAGTGACTAGACTTTCCAGTAAGGAAAGTTCGGAATGTAATGACAGAATGTAAATCTTAGTTAGCACCGAGAGGTGCTCAGATAAGCTTAAAATTGCGCCATTGCAAAGGTTGCTCGCGGCAACTTCGGAACGAGAGTGACAGAATCTCTACGAGGAGTTTGCCAAGAAAATATGAATTATGCAAACTCCTCTAAACATATTTTCGTTATTTTATTATAAGTTTTTTAACACAAAATAATAACACAAAAAAGAAAACTACTTCTCTACACCTGCATTAACACCGGTTCCAACATTCCTTCTAATACTGGCTGCTCTTTTTTCTTCGGCACAACTTCCATCACATCAAGCACAATCTTCAAGTCATTCGCATATTTCACCATAGATAAAAATTCCTCTCGATCCATCCAGCGAAACGAACTCAACTCCGCACCCAGATGAATTTCTCCTTCACACCCTATATATTCCACATAAAAATACTTCAATTTTTTACCAATATATCCCAATCGCTCTGGATACCGCTCCCGCGTTTTTGCGCCAAACGAACGTATAAAATATCGTGACATCTCTTTTACTACCCCAAATTTATCTATTCCTAACTCCTCACCTAGCTCCATACGTAACGCCACATGCTCCTCTCCACCATGTTCATCTAATCCACCCTGAACCACACTCCACTCATCTGTATTCCACTGTGGCTTTTGCACTGCCAAATACATTCGTCTCCCAAGAACAAGATCATCTTTATACACAACCGCCGCAATCGTATGTCTATACAGCATATACTTTTTCCAACAAAGAGATTTATTTATAAAGGTTTATGCTCAAAATCGAGAAAAGCAAGAAAAGACAACTCTAAAATTATTTCTACTGCACAACCATTCCACCCCTATACTCTAACACCCGTGCCTCCTCATAACATTTTGTATCAAAAAAATAATACTCAACACTATTCTCCCTCGCTCGTTCTATAACATACATTGACCCCTCAATTCGGCGCACACAACAATAACAAACATGATTTTGCGCTAATAACTCTAACCCTTCTAATTTACCTGTACGAATCTCCTCTCGCAATTCATCACGAGTAGATATATATGTTTTACCAATTTCTACAGCTGCCATTATTACTCAAGAAACAACCCTTGTTTATAAAAATTACTATTGTAAAGTGATTAAATTGGAAAAGTTTATAAATAAGCCAATAAAAACAAGTATCATGCCAAACTCTCCCAACTACCTCCTCATAGACAAAGACAAAACGCTTGGCTACTTTCCAAACCCTGGAATATACCCCCTTGTCGCAGAGTTTCTCAAACAACTGCACGACCAAAACCATCAACTCGTCATCGCCAGCACCGCAAAAACCGAAAACACAAAAAGAGATTTACAGCAATTCGACCATCTCATTCACGCCTACCTCTGCCGTGAACACTTCCGCATCCAAGATTCTTTAGGATTACAAATCAAAGATTTCTTTATTGACAATGAAGGCAATATCAAAGAACAACCAAACCATCAACCGATGATAAGATATACTAATCCCTACGCCCAAGAGTACATCTTCAAAGATTTGCATCTTGCCCGACGCTATCTCAATCCCAAAGAATACCACAAACTACGAACTGTCATGATCGGCGATGAAGACGATGGAAACTTTACTCCCGCCTCTGACCCATATACTCCTGTTATCGTTATTAACAACCAACAAAGATCAGGACATTGGCAGCCCGTAACGAATCTTGTAAACATACTATTTGAAAACGAAGAACAATTTCCTTGCGAACAATTCAACCAAATATACTTTCTGGGAGAAAAACGAATAGACAAAAGAATCGCCCATGATATTGAACCAACCAAAATATCAACCATTCGTCTCTACAACCAAACCTACGAACTTGATCGTATCAGCAACGGAAAAAGAATAATTATAACGGAAGAATAACACAATAAAAATATAACAAAATCAGCCCATGACCCACACAAACCTCAACTACCTCCTGCTAGACAAAGACGATACATTAGGTGAATTCTGGCACGACGAAGGAATCTACCCCAACGTCCCAGAATTCCTCAAAGCACAACAAGACGCATCAAGAAAAATTGTCATCGTAACAAGCGCCACAACCGCCGGCGCAAAACAACATCTACAACCAATAGGCCAATATATTCACCGCTACATTGGCAGAGAACATTTTCAAGAACAACCATCATTCAAAATAAAAAGATTCTATATCAATCAAGAAAACATCATTCGTGAAGTAAACGCAGACTATCAACCACGCTCCGTTGCCCTCCCACCAGAAGAAAAAGCAAAATTAGAACAACAACGTATAGAACAAAGAAATCTTGCCTGGGACGAAACAGACAAAGAAAAACAAACACAATATAGGAACAGAATGGAAGAAATCTCAGACTACCTAGACCAACTCCTCAACATCCAAACAGGACAACCTTTTGATCCATCCACCCTCTACAAAAATCCTTACAACCCCCAACTCATGCGTAAAGACCTCCATCTTGTTCGTCGCTACCTCAACTCCCAACACCACCAACAACTCAGAACCATCATGATCGGCGACCTCGAAGATGGTATGTCAACCCCCAAAACAGATCCTTTCACTCCGGTTATCATCATTAACCACGAACAACGCAACGGCAACTGGCAACCCGTAAGCAACCTCATCGACATCCTCTACCAAACCTCACAAAAAACACCATGGCAAATATTCAATGAACTACACGAACAAAGCACACCAGAAACAGTACAAAGAAACTTATTAGACTACAAACCACAACAAATCAGAACCATCCGCTTCAACAACCAAACTTATGAATTAGACACTGCAAATGATGGACGAAGAATAGTACTGACATACTAAATCTTTATAAATAAAACAACAAAATATACCACCATGAAAACAAGACCACTCGAACAATTGCTAGAAGAACTAATAGTGAAACCAATAACAATAACCCCCTCATTAAAATAAAATATCGAAGTGTATCAACACACGTTTAACATTTATCCATTTACCATGCCGCAAGAAATTGATGTATCAAACTATCCTAAAAGAAGTATCTGTGAAGAACCAAACAATCCAAACACTAAAAGTACGGACCCAACATAATCTACGTAAACCCAGAAAAATACTACCAAACACTCTCAGAATTCAACCAACAATATAGGCATATACTTGCCATAAATACTTCTAATCTAGAGATTTATGGAAATGATGATGAAAGTATCATAATTGAATTCACCCAGCCAAAAGAACAAGTTGCCCTAGACATAAAAAGAATCCTTGAAGCAACAGACCAAGAAACATACTCAATAACAGAAATAGTAGATTACAGAACTACCGTATGGAGAAAAACACCACCACCAAACTAAACTAAAAAAAACAGAGTATATATATTTAACGCTCTTATAGTTAATTGCATTAATTTTGGAACTTTTATTATGCAATTTACTATTCTAGCAAATCTCACAAATGTTCAATACTTGCTGATAAGCAAGTCACGAGTGAAACGACTTGAATTAATGAGATTTGCTATTACAATTCAGAAAAATAACCAGAACATAAATAAAATCACAAATTCAACTTTCTCAACCACAAAGTTTAAATAGTTTTGTTGTATCAGATGATATAACATGTTAGAACTCATTACTCCTGAAAAAAAAGAAATACTTCGCTATCCTAGATTAGACACCGTATTAATGGTAGAAGAATTTATTAAACAACATGATGGCGAATTTAAAAAAAGAAAACTTTGGGAGAATCTCCCAAAACAAATGATGTATCAAACTTTCTGCGTAATTATTGATTATTTATTATCCTCTGGAAAAATATCTATAGACCAAGAACATAAAATTGGCTGGATATACAACCCCGGACTTGCTAGAAAATATTATGCACGAACAGATTTACGATAAAAAATGAAACTTCCCTCTAACTATCGCTTCGCTGATGAAAAAGTAAGAGACGCTTTTTATAAACTAGAAGAAGGAGATGAACAAGAACGTGAACTATTCAAACTCATTAAACAAGCATTAATAAATATTGAAGAAAACGCATTCTGTGGAATCCAAATTCAAAAAAGACTCATCCCAAAAGAATATACACAAAAATACGGGGTCACAAACATTTGGAAATATGATTTACCAAAAGCCTGGAGATTAATATACTCAATTGCTCGTGAAGAAGTTATTGTAATTAGTGTAATTCTAGAATGGTTTGACCACAAAGAATATGAAAAACGCTTCAAATATTAGATTAACTCATAAAATCAATCCCTAACTCCTGCTCAATCGCTTTCTTCTTTCCCGCCGTAATACTATTCCCTTCCCCAAATATCTGATCAGAATGCACACCCGTAATTATAACCATCGTTCGCACCGTCTTCTCTAAATCTTTGTAAATCTGCGCCCCCCAAATAATTTTTGCTTTCGGATCTAATCGATTGCCCACCGTCTCCACAATCTTACGTGACTCCTCAAGCGTCAAATTCTCCCCGCCCGAAATATTAATCAACGCCCCCGTCGCATTGCTAATATCAACATCAATTAACGGATTACCAAGAGCCCGCTCAACTGACTCCTCCGCCCGTTTATCAGAATGATCACTCTCACCTACACCAATCATTGCCACTCCCCCCTCGCTCATAATCGTCTTCACATCCGCAAAATCCAAATTAACTAAACCAGCTCTCGTCACTAACTCCGCAATCCCCTTCACCGCATTGGTTAAAATCTCATCCGCTACTTTAAATGCCGTCTGCAATGGCAAATGCGGTGCTAACTCAAGCAGCTTCTCATTAGGAATCACAATTAACGTATTCACTGCCTGTTCTAACTTCTCAAGCCCAATCATCGCAGTCTCAAACCGATGACTCCCCTCCATCATAAACGGCATCGTCACGATAGCAACACTCAACATCCCCATCTTGCGCGCAACCGACGCCACAAACGGCGCACTCCCTGTACCCGTTCCCCCACCTAACCCGCACGTAATAAAAATCATATCTGCTCCTTCCAAAAGCTTCTTAATATCCGCCTCATTTTCTTTTGCCGCTTCCTCACCAATCTTTGGATTCGAACCCGCACCTAACCCCTGCGTCAACTGCTTGCCAATAAGCAACTTCTTATCCGCATTTGTATACAATAAATCCTGCGCATCCGTATTCATTGCAATCGTCTCAATCCCTTTGATACCCACTTCAGAAATCCTATTAATCGTATTATTTCCACCGCCGCCACACCCAACTACCCTAATTCGTGTTTTATGTGAAGCAATTAACCGCTCTAACTCCTCATCAATCGAAGAATTTTTTCGCTGTGTTGGAAACGAATCATCCGCTTTCGGCCCTAGTGTAATCCCTGCCCCAAACGTACTCTTTCGCGTATCATTTATATTATTTGTACTAGTATAACTATCCATAATAATAAGTCACCTATTTTTTAACATCTACTTACTCTGAAACAGAACGTAGAATGAACTTTTATTTATAAAGATTATTGCACTGCAAAATGGAGGTAATTGACTAACAAACAACAACAACAAACCCAACTAAAACCTTACACCACCCCTTTTTGCTGCACTTGTTTACCAATAATTTCCACTTCCTTCAACCCCACAATCTCCTGCAACCGTTTACTCATCGCTTCAAAAAATTGCGCTGGCAGCACAAACGGCACATCCACCGTAGCTTTCCCTTCAACGACAACAACCTTCACCGCCTCTTTCTTCAATCGAAACGTCGAACAAATATAATACTCCACTTTCTCTTTCACATCAATTATCTTCCGCCGAACCATAACAGTATACACCACATCTTTTCCCGCTAAGGGATGATTAAAATTCACAATCACTCTGCCGCCAGATACACTTGTCACAAACCCAATCTCTCCATCTACATCAACCTGCAATCCCGGCTGTGGCATCAAATTATGTTCCTGAAAATTATTGATTGGCACAATCTTCATCTTCTTAATATCTCGCTTCCCAAACGCCTGCTCCGCAGACAAACTCATCGTATACTCACGTCCCACTTCTTTGCCAACTAACTGCGCATCAATACCAGGTAAAATCTGCCGCTCCCCAACACAAATAACTAAAGAACCATAACTCGTCTTCTCTGACCTAATCCCACTCTTTGCAGCAACATCCGCACTTGTTGTATCAAACACCGACCCATCCGGTAACTTTCCCGTATAATCCACTTCTACAAAATCATGTACTTGAATTGTTTCTGCCATAAATTAAACCTCAAATAATATTTACTAAAACATCCTGATAGATATTTATAAACCTTTTCCCCTCCTTTTCCGCACAAACTCCAACACTTTCTCTGCCCCTTGAACAATCGTCAAATGAGTGGTATCAATCACCAAATCATACTGTGACTCAACCCGATGATCAATACCATATAAACACCGATACCGCAGCGCATCCGTCTCTTCACGTTGAGTATTAAGCCTAACCATTTCTTCAATTGTACTCACAATTTCCTGATTGCGATCCGCACTTGCCTGTGTATCTTGTAAATCATTGAGAATCCTTCTCGCCCCCTCTCGTACATCAACTTTAATATAAATTTTAAGTGACTCAGGAATCAAATGATAATGCACCCTTCCTTCTACCAAAACATCTTTCCCCGTCTTTTCAAGTGCATACGCTTTATCCCTTACTTTATAATCAATCTCTTTTTCAAGTGTAGTATCACAAGCCAAATACTTCATAAATTGCTCAAGCGTCAAACCCCGCTCTCGTGCCGTATCCCTCATAATACCGCCTGCATACACCCGTTCATACCCCAATCTATTAACTAACATCTTCGCAATTGTACTCTTCCCACTCCCCGGACTCCCCGAAATTGTAATAATCATAAAAACAAAAAAGAACCACCTCTTAATTAACGTTTCGCCATTCAACACATAAATTTCCGCAACCTATAAAAACTCCAAAAAAAGAATAACCCTATGTACGAACCGCTCTATGGAAGAAAAGAAAAAAAGAAAACTTTTCTCTTCCCCGCTCTAGGACTTGTAACCATCATCGCCATTCTCTTCCTCTTCGTTATCAAACCAAGCTATCAAGGCTATAGCATTTACAAAGACATAGAAAATAGTAACACAAACCTAGAAACCTACACCAAGAATATTCAACAAGTCAGCCAAAACCTCGAATCAACAAAAAGTAACCTCACGTTGTATAGTACCCAATATCAAGAAACCAAAGACAACCTCAAACAAACCACCCAGCAACTAATAGAATGTCAAATCACCCAAAAAACAGCAACAAAAGAACTCGAACTTTTTGAAAAAACCAACACGTTAGAAAAACAAACCCTAACCCAGCAGCTCGAAATACAAAAATCATCCTCTGAACAAAAATTGCTCGCAAAAGACGACGAACTCAAACAAAAAATCGAACTCAAAAACGAACAAATAGCCTTACTTCAAAAACAAACAACAGAAAAAACACAACAAGTACAAGAAAAATGCACTCTGCAGCAGCAAGACAACAAAGAAGAATTAACTCAAGTAAAACAACAACTCAAAGATCTAGAAAACTCCTACACCCAACTCAGCCAGAACACCGCCAAAAACATCTGCTGTAAACAAAAATTTGATAACCCCCAAATCTCCTCTTACACCATCATAGAACACAAAATCACCTGCTTGACACAAGGAGAAAATAAATTAAATTGTTAGATGCAATCATCCCCTTGGAATAATTCTCATCCCTTCTTTCTCTTTAACTAACATTGCTTGTGAACCGGCCGTCAGATGATATTCATCTGCAACATCTCTTGGAATTCTCATCGCAAGACTATTCCCCCATTGTGCAAACGTAATTTCCTTAGCTTTTCGCAATTTTCGATACTTACCTGCAAGTACTTTCAACTGCTTCATTGTCATAATTTCTTCACCACAGTTCGTACATCGATAAGCATCGAACGCTACACCATCTTGTTCAATTTTATCTGCTTTAAGTTCCATCATTGCTTGACATAGTGGACATTTCATAGTTAATTACCTCACTCAACTATTTTTATAATAATATACTGGCCAATATCCTCGCCAACACAGATCACCGAACCACGCTTCCCTCGTTGGATAAATTTAATTCCATTTTTACCAAATTTTTCAACACGCCCTGAACGAAGCACCGCATACACTTGATCCGGATACGCAATCATACGTTCCCTCGCTCGCTTCACTGCATGAACTGTAATGACCAATATTTTTCCTTGGTAAAATACCTCACCCATGTAGATACAAAGAGATACAAGTATATAAAACTACTTCAGAAAAAAAGAAAATTATAATAACATCACCGCACACATTCATACTCACTCTTCTCTAACCCTTTCGTCTTATCTTTCATCCACTGTCTGATCCAAAACAACATCGCTCTACGTATACCCCACACCTCAAAACGCCGCATCGATGTAATGACATACGTCTCAACACAACTATACCCTCCTCTTCCAAACGATAACAACTTCAAAATTAACTTCCGATGCTCTCGTACCGTAAGATCATCATACCCACCTACCGTTTTAAAATCCTCCGCCCGACACACTAATATCCCGCTGCATCCTTTATAGATTCCTAACCTATGCTGAACATTTTTAAAACTCATCACCATTTTATAACGAAACAAATCTTTATCCGCTCGAACTAAAGTTGTCGCAACAGCAACATCATTTGAACGTGAACCATCCAATCGAAACTGCTCTTGTATCTTCAATAACGTATCTTGCTCCAACTCTGTATCCGCATCAAGAAACACCAACACCTCCCCCTGTGCCGCACCCGCGCCATAATTTCTCGCCATAGACACATGCGCTTTAGATAACGAAAATAATTTCAACTTCCCAGAACCATCTGCACCAATTCTCTTACGCACCACTCCTTCCGTTCCATCCCTGCATCCATTTGCAACCACAATCACTTCAAAATCTTGAAAAGTTTGCATCTTCAAACTATGCAGCGTCTTACGAATATACTTCTCCTCATTGTACGCCGGAATAATCACCGAAAGAAACACACTCATAATTTCAAACACCCTCCAACTACTTCAACATCAAATAATTCACTGCCCATAACATTCCTCTATCGCAAACATAAAACGGACTACTATACGGCTTCCCGCTAGCCTCAAATACTTCTAAATAATTCCCAAAATGCTCAATCCAGTGCCCATACCGTTTTTTTAACTCCGTAGCATACGCTGTATCAACTTGTGAAACTAATTTAATATACAACGGTCCCATATGCGTCCAAATCGTATTCCCTTCATAATTCCACATTGCCATCTCCTGCCAAATAAACCTCCCCTGTTCACGTTGTGAAGTATACTTAAGCGGAAACGGTTCATCTAACCCCGCATCACGAATCGCCTGCACAGATTTTTTCAACATCTTCTTATCCTTCACAATCCCCAACAGAAACGGAAAAATATTCGCATCTCCCGCCACATATTCCTTTTTCGCCAGATCATCATAAAAATAATTCTCATTCCAAAAATGCCGCTTTAATAACTGCTCATAATCATATTCTTGAAACGGATTAACTATTCCTGGCATCCCTTGTAAAGTTTGCGCTAATAACGCTACCATACAATTATCATAACACGCACTCTTTCGCTTCGCAAAATCCTTAATGGACGAAAAATGCACTTCTGGACGAACCAACCCTGTACTCGGATTAACCACTTTCTCAAAATACTTCCCAATCTCTTTATTCAAAAAATCTTTATAAGGATAATGCACAAAACCTGATTTTCTGATTGCATGAATCAACCAAGGTAACGCATCTACACTAAAATTAGGAAAATCATATGGCTTTCCCTGAGGTGTAATCGTCGTTGTCACTTTCCCATACTGCTTAAACTTATTCAACGCATACTTCAACGTCAATTGCACTTCCTTCTCATATTCTAACTCCAGTAACGCCCCAACACACCACCCAAAATCTCGCGTCCAAAACTGCGCAAAATTACCCGTAGAAACCTGAAAAAACTTCCCATTCCAACACTCT
>CAYSCV010000006.1:0-24212 GCA_964429715.1 uncultured Methanosarcinales archaeon | reverse complement strand
ATCTAATTTGTACATAATAATCTTGTTTCTCGTATATTTATAAATTTAACTAGCATTTTTCATCTTTTTACGTAAAAAATAATAATAATATTCATATACTATGTTGTAATTACTTGATAGTGGAAATGGAAAAAATACTCGGAATAATTGGCGGACTAGGACCAGAAACAAGCTGTAGCTTCTGCCTCAACGTAAATAACGGCATCAAAAAAGTAACAGATACCCAACCTCAGATAATCATGGAAAACGTTCCCATGTCTGACAAAGCACTAGGCATAATTGCTCACGGTGGCTTCTCCGCCGAAGTACTTGGCCTTTTGGTAGACTCAGTTAAAAGACAAAATCGTGCCTGAGCAGATTTGAGGGGCATCCCCTGCAATACAGTCCATGTTTTCATCAACGACCTCAGAAAAATTTCTGATGTTCCTGTCTTGAGTATCATTGAAGAAACTGCCAAAGAATGCAAAAATAAATCTTTCCAAAAAGTCGGTGTACTCGGTTCTTCAACAACGATTAAAGAACGTCTCTACGCTGCAGAATTGCAAAAATGCGGAATTGAACTAATCACTCCTGCTAGTACAGATCAACAATTCGTCAGCGATTGTATCATCAAGATAATAAATCAAAATTTCACTCCCGAAGATAAACAAACCATGAAAGACATAGTCGAGCGATTAAAAAATGATGGTGCTCAAGCCGTCATCCTAGGGTGCACCGATTTATTTCTCATCATCTCACAAGAAGATGCAACTCTTCCTATTATTAATTCAACGAGTGTATTAGAACAAGCAACGATAGAAAATTTAATTATTCCAAAAACTGAAGAGAGGTAAATATACTATGAACTTATACCAAAAAATAATGATAGCCGTCATAACTGCATTCGAACTAACCGCTTGCTCTCAAAATCTCACACCACAAGACATAGCCCAACTCGTACGAGAAAAAGGAACACCAATGGTAACAGAAAACGGCACTTCAATCCCTCATTCCTACTCTTTAACCAAAATAATTTCTGATGGCGTATATCAAAACCATATAAAAATCAAAGTACTAGATTGCATTACAAAAAACCAAGATGGAAACATAAACGGCAGAATGGAAATTCGTCTAACTCCCAACCTCGATTATAACCAAACACATCTCCCTTTCGGTTATGAAATCACTGATTGGAGCTGTGATGGTATGAACGAAGAAATGGATGATTTTAGAATATATTTAGGAAAAGATCGCTGGCATCACATCCGCCCTCAAGCATACAGTTTTGATCCATTATTCGAACCCATCGCCCGCTCTACCATCAAACCCATGTACAATGAATTGATAAAAACATTATATTCAGAATTACAAAAATGAAAATTAATTTTACGTCCCTCTCAACCACATCACTTCCTCCTCACTCAACCCCGCCTCTTTGACCACACCAAAATCAACTTTCTTCTGAAACATCGCCTGCACATACGGCATCTGCGCCATCGCCACTTTCTTTGACGTATGCGTCGCCTTCGCCCACTTTTCCGCAATCTGTTTCTTCTTCGCGAACCTCTGATTCGCCATCCAAATCTTTAATATTCGTGACGTAGGTTTATACGCCACAAATTGCGGATTCCTCTCCGTTTTCGCACTCGAAATACCCGCCGTCAACAAATTACTCACATACACTAACAACCGCCAATACTGCTGCTTTTTAATTCGTTTGTTAAACACATCCGCTCGCGCCAATGCTTCATACGCCTTCGCTAGCGCACTAGCCGAAGTATACTCGCTTGGCAAATTCTCATCCAGCCACAACATCACTTCATTGAGATCCATATCCACATCATCAAGAATATGGATACAATTTTCCGCCGCCGATGACTTAAAAATAATCGCCAGCGCCTGCAATATTGACTCTGCTCGTTTGCGATTTGACAAATTCACAATCACATCATACGACAACGCTCCCTCACGTACACTTCCCTGCAAATCAATCAACGCTGCCCTCATATCCCCATCTACTTGTCGCGCTAATGTATTCACCGACTTCTCATCAAAACGAATATTCTCCTGCTCACACACCCATTGTACCGCATGCGCAATCGTCTTATATTGCAATGGCTGAAACTCAATCATCAATGACGCTTTCTGCAATGGTTTAAACTTACTGTCAAATGGGTCATTCGCCGTCATAATAACCGGAAACCTCGCTTTCTCAATCGCCGCAACTAAAGCCGGAAGACACCCTCTATCCTCTCTGCCCGAAATATTATCAATCTCATCAATCAAAATAATTTTCGGTGTAAAAAATAACGACTGCTGTCCTAACGCCGAACCTAAAAATGACTTCATACTCTCCTCATCACGTAAATCCGAAGAATTTAATTCCAAAATATCATAATTCAACTCTTTCGCGAGCGCATACACCGAACAAGTTTTCCCCACTCCAATCGGCCCATACAACAACGCCGCTTTCTGCTTCTGTTTCTTATAATTAACCACAAAATCTTTTAATTGTGAAAGTGCTAACGGCTGGCCAAATATCAGTGCTGTATTTTGCGGTGCATATTTGATGGTGAAGAGGGTCATAGATAGTTAGGAGAGGGAGGTGTTTTAAATGTTTGTTGTGCTTTTGTGTGAAATAGTTTGGAGGAGAATCAACAGAAAAGATATTCTGGGCCAACACCCAATATTTTTGCTAATTGGCTTGCTCCGCCGGGAGGGACTGCACCTTGTTGTTCACAGATTCTTGCAACGAAATACAAATGGATTTTATCAGCGATATCTTCAGTAGGAGCATAGGGATAGACGGCTTTAAAGCACTGTGGGTTTCCAGTGATTGAGAATTTTCTGGTAAAGGGGTCTAGTAAAAATCCGCCGTCAACAGCGTAGATTTCTTGTTCGGTGTTGGTTCTCACTTTATAGATAACCGTTCTTGCGGCGAGAGTATTGCCAAATTCAGATTCACGAACAGTAATAGGATAAAAATCTTTTAAATCTTGTACTTCTATTTCTAAGAATGATTTCATTGCTGCAATCTCTTTTTGCGGTATATCAATAAGTTCATTTGGCATGTAAGTGATGATTTTTAACTAATATATTAAATAAATTACTTATTTTTACTTAATTAATGGAAATATTTATATAAAAAAACAATTATTTACTATAAAATGCCAATTATACTTGACAAAATTGATAAACGAATCTTATTTGAATTAGATAAAAACGCCCGCATTCCTGAAACAACATTAGCAAAAATCGTCGGCAGATCAAAAGAGTCGGTGCGCTACAGAATCAAACAACTGCAAGAAAAAAGTATTATCCATGGATTTACTATCTGGATTGACCCTGCTCGCCTAGGCTACAGTTCCGCCAAACTCTACCTCACACTTGCAAATAAACCCTCTCAAAAGAAAGCTTTTATTGAATACGTCAAAAAAGATAAACGCTTGTTTTGGTTAGGAATCGCCGAAGGTGCATGGAATGCCGGATTAACTTTCTTTGTAAAATCTAACGCTGAATTTTTTCAAGTAAAAAACGATCTCCTCTCTAACTTTAAAGATTTAATCCTCGATTCCCATACCGCTTCGTTAGTGGGTGTATATATTCATGAAAAAACTTTTCTTGTTCCTACCTCGACCACTTGGCTCTCTTTATTTGAACAAATAGAATCATACCAGCTCGATGAAATCGAAAAAAAAATATTAAAATTATTATTTGTTAATGCCCGCACAAGCCTTGTTGATCTCGCCCGATCATGCAACAGCACTCTCGACATTATCCGTCATCGTCTGAAACGCATCGAAGAGCGCAAGATAATCGTACGCTACACTACTCAAATTGACTACTCCTCTTTAGGCTACGAATTCTATAAAACCTTCCTCTACTTTCATAACCTCACAAAAGCCGATGAACATAAACTAATGGAATACGCCAAACAAAATCCCAACATAATCCATCTTATTAAACAAATTAGCCCCTGGGACATAGAATTAGAAATTATGTGCCATAATTATCAAGAATACAATCGAATCCTTGCCGGATTGACGCAAGAATTTTCCGCAGTGATTAACAAAGTTGAAACCGCGATTCTAAGTGAAGATTACGTCTTCCCTAGCTCCAAAATGATTTTTGAGTAATAATAGCTTCCCAAAAAATATTTTCTTCAAAAGCATATACTAACTATATACTAAATAGCATAAACATATATATCTGTACCCACCTGTAATAGTAATAATCGAGGGGGGTGAACTAATTATGACCAGAGCACCATTTCATCGCTGCATGGAATGTGATGAAGTAATCACAAATCCAATCTGCACCGACTGCTTAGCTGCCAGTATGCGTACGTCCATTGCCCAAACCCATCCCCGCATCGCCAATAAAATTCGCAGTTTCCCTGTTGAAGGCGAAACACAATGTATCTTGTGTCATAATCCTATGGCGTTATGTCCACACTGTTTTAGTAAAGACATCTATCAATACCTAGAAGAAAAATACCCTCAGCTAGCAAAAGAATTCCTCACAAATTTTGACTTTGAATTACGCCGTGAATTAGTTATGGGACAAATTTAAGAACAAATAATTTAACAATAAAACCATCAATTCAGACTCAATTACACAACTCTTTCACATCTTCCACTTTCAATGTAAATGCGACATCTTTCAAATCCGGATGCGTTAAAACTTGACTCTGCTCTCCTTTACGTAATAAAATAATCTCTTCACTAATTATTCTTTGCGGATTCTTCTTGATAATTTCAACCGGAATTATTGCCTGTTCTCCTTTACAATGATCAGGCACATTATTCGCAATTCTCCACTCCAATGCCCCAACTGCCGTATAACTTCCTTTACCCGCTTTTACAGTATACTCCTCTCCATCACTTGTACTAAATTTAACCGCATAATAATTACAACTCTTCGAACAATCTCCTTTTCCTTCATAAATGGTAAACAACGAAATACAACCCCCATCCATACACTTCTTCCCAGCTCCACACTGCGAATTATCTGTACATTTTCCAGTCTCTGCCAATTTTGTTTGCAACTCCTGCACTCGTTGCTCATCATAATCACAAATCTTATTATCATTGGCATCCACACAACACCCATCTCCTGCCGGATTCAAAATATGTGGCGGTGTACATTTTGTTGAATACGTTACCTCTCCACTTGTTCCATTTTTCTGTCCTGCTACCAACTTATCATAATAAATTGCATGCCCTGCACTCGTTCCACCTTGATTTGCCATCATCACCGCAAAAATAGCTAACACAATAAAAATTCCCGCCCCCATCGCCATTGCTTTATGTTGATACTGCTTGTTGCTCGCATTTCCATTCATTTTACTTGCTGTTTTTCCCGCTGAAGAAAAATTACTCTGCATCGTTTTCTTAAATGCTTCCTCAACATCCTCAACCGCCCAGCCCACACTCAATAAATTTTGTTTAATCTGACCATACTTCTTTCCTTGTTTGAGATGTTTTGAAATATACCCCTGCAATTGCCCGCTGCCTGTATCCTCTTCTTCCTCTTCACTTGCTACTTTTCCTCTCGTACTCCCGTTAATAACTCTACTTGCGTCTTTCTTTCCTTGCGTCACATAATACATTAATCCTAACGCAATCGATAAAGTTAATAATGTAAAAAAAGTATAACTCAAAAACTGCCGTGACGACTGCTCCTGCGCCACAACTGAACTAATATTTGTAATATTGGTTTGCAATATTTTAACCTCATCCTGCGCCGCCGCTAAACCCACTGACACTTTTCCAATATTTTGCTGCAACTCTCCTTTTGCTTTCAATTGTTCAGACGCTAACTGCTGTACATTATTGCTAATTTGTATTAACTTCTGGTCTAATTCTTTATAATCTGCTTCTACTTGTTGCACTCTACTCTCCATACTTTTATCTGTTAATTGCAATGATTGTAAATCCCCTTTTGCAACATCCACATCTGTTTCCACTGTTGATACTTGCTCTTTTAATTCCAAAATTTCTTTCGTTTGATTTATTTCAGGAGTTTTCACTTCTGGTTTTGCTGCGCCTGGTGTCGCTGCCGCAACTTTCGCATAACATTTTCCCACTTCCATCCCTTTTTTCACACAATAACAAGAAGTATATCCCCCTATATTACATTCCAGCGTACAATCTTTATCCTCAATACATCCTGCCGCTTGAGTAAGTTCTTTATCCCCTAGACCTGGCACTCCCACTACCGCTCCCGTCAACTGATTTCCAACCGGAGAAGCCCCGCCATACTCTGCGACAATAAAACTCGTTGCCATCACTACCACTACAAGTATTGTCCATAAATAAAAATGTCTTGCACCCATCTTCTTTTTTTAAGATAAACCTCTGTAGAGAATGAATAAATCTACCTTTATATACTTTTGGGTTCTCTTCCTCTTCAACTATCATCAATATTCTCAAAATAACACAAAAGCTAAAGTAATATATATAAATCCCCACTTCTCCCTTGTAGTATTATGAGGTTAAATCAATATGCTTGACATCAAACTTATTCGTAACAACCCTGAAATCGTTCGTAAAGACCTCGAAAAACGTAAAGACCATACCAAACTCACTCTTCTCGAACAAACAATTCAATATGACCAAGAATGGCTCAAAGCCAAAAAAGAAATTGACATCTTACGAAACAAACGTAATACCATAAGTAAAGATATATCTGAAGCAAAAAAACAAGGTAAAGACACCTCAGAAATCCTCAAACAAGCCGCTCTTATTCCCAAACAAATCCAAGAAAAAGAAGAACGCATCATATTTCTTGAAACAAACATCAAGCAAAATCTGTACAACTTACCAAACATTCTTCACGACTCCGTTCCTTATGGTGCAACAGACACAGACAACCTCACCATAAAAACATTTGGTAAAAAACCAGACTATAAATTTCCACTCAAAAGCCATATCGACCTCCTCGAAGATCTCAACCTCGTTGATCTCGAACGTGCTGCCAAAATATCTGGTGCTCGGTTTTGGTTCTTAAAAAACGAAGCCGCCCTTCTTGACATTGCTCTTCAGCGCTATGCTATTGACTTCATGCTCAAAAAAAAGTATCAACTTCTCAATCCACCTTATATGATTCATCGCGAACCCTACGAAGGCGTAACCTCCATGGGCGACTTCGCTGACGTCTTATACAAAATTGAAAACGAAGACCTATATCTCATCGCCACCAGTGAACATCCTCTTACAAGTATGTATCTGAACGAAGTCTTGGAAAACAAAGACCTTCCTTTAAAATCAATTGGCGTAAGCCCCAGTTTCCGCAAAGAAGCCGGTGCTCATGGCAAAGATACCAAAGGCATTTTTCGTGGCCATCAATTCCATAAAATAGAACAAGTAATTATCTGCAAACCAGAAGATTCCTGGAAGTATCACGAAGAATTAATCAAAAACGCCATTGCTTTCTTTGAATCATTAGAACTCCATTTTCGTCAAATTAATATTTGCACCGGTGACATCGGGATTGTCGCTTCCAAAAAATACGACCTTGAAGTTTGGATGCCCACGCAGCAGCAATATCGTGAAGTCGTCTCCTGCTCAAACTGCACCGATTACCAATCCCGGCGCTTAAACATCCGCTACCGCGGCAACAGTAACGAAGGCAATCCATTTGTTCACACCCTCAATTCCACTGTCGTTGCCACCTCTCGTGCCATCGTCGCCATTCTAGAAAACTACCAGACTAAAGACGGCACAATTAAAATCCCTAAAGTTCTCCAGCCCTATATGAATGGGATTAAAGAGATAAAGAAGAAGAAATAATAATCTTCTTTTAAATGAAAAGAGCAGAAATCTCAACTATTCATAGTTGGAGATGTCCTGAGCAAAGCAACGACTTTGCTGGAACGCCAGAAAGATCATTGTCTTTCTGCGCGAATGCTGGGATTTCGCTACTTTTCATTTCAGGAAATAAAGAAACTACTTTATTTCCGAACCGAAAAGAAATCGCTTGTTTCTTTTCTTGTTTAGAAAATCCGTCTAGGAAAAATGGTGTAAATCCCCCCTCTTTAGGGTAGGGGATAGCCATTTTTCAGGATTTTCTTTAAAGCACACGCCCAAACCCACTCTTTTTAACCCCACAATTAATATAAATACCCTATCCTCTTCCAATCCATGTCCCTCTTCAAAGATATGCTCAAATCCGGCGAAACCTTATTCCGTGATACTCTTTTCTTAAGCTACGACTTCCAACCAAAAATCTTATTTGCAAGAGAAAACGAACAACAGCGCTTCGCCGTCGCCATAAAACCTCTCCTGCAAAACTCACCTGGAAGAAACCTCTTCATTTCCGGCTCTCCTGGTATTGGTAAAACTACCGCCTGCAAACACGTCCTCAGAGAATTGGAAGAAACCACTGAAGAAGTTCTTCCGCTATACATCAACTGCTGGAAAGAAAACACCACGTTCAAAATTTACACCAAACTATGTGAAGACCTTGGCTTCAAATTTCTCCAAAACAAACGCACAACTGAACTATTAGAACTCATCAAAAGCAAACTCAACAAAATTTCCGTCGTTTTCGTTTTCGACGAAGTTGATAAATTAGAAGACACCGATTTCCTCTACGCCATCTTAGAAGACATCTACCGTAAATCCATTTTTCTCATCACCAATTACCGCGATAGTTACTCCGAATTAGATGAACGTATCCGCAGCCGCTTCTCCCCTGAATTTTTAGTATTTCGCCCCTACACCGAAGCCGAAATCTCATCAATCTTAAAACAACGCCGTGATTACGCTTTTGTCCAAGACTGCTGGGACGACGACGCATTTAAAGAAATAACCGAAAGATGCGCTGAATTCAAAGACGTCCGTATTGGTCTTTATTTGATGCGCGAAGCCGGAGCAATCGCTGAAGAAAACAGTTCCAGAAAAATAACCCTACCCCATGTTGCGTTAGCATTTAAAAAAGTCGAAGATTTCCATATCAAACCTACTGAAGGATTAGAAGATGACTTAAAAATCATTCTTGAATTGATCCGCACCCATAACAATCAAAAGATCGGTGAAATCTACGCTGCCTTTACAGAATTAGGTCACGAAATGAGCTACAAAAGCTTCCAACGCCGTATCGCCAAATTACACGAATCTCGCTTCATTAGCACAGACAAAATCTCCGGCAAAGACGGCAATAGCACAATTCTAACCTATAATTCAAATAAAAAATTGACTGAGTATTAGTCCATTCTAATCCTCTAATTTCCTCTTATTCCACCAACACGTTTTTAAACCTCTCCTCCTTCCTTTCCTAACACATGGTCGTCTTCGAAAACATCTTACTCCACGACATAGCTCAACTCAAAAAGCAAGGCTATCACGAAATTCCCATCTGCAGCCTCTACGAAGATATCCGCCTGCAAAAAGATAAAGTTACTTTAATTCTCTACAAATCCGGCAAACTTCTCCTCCAAGGCCCAATCGCCGAAGTTCATCACATCGCCAAAGAACTTGCGCTTCATCTTCCCATCCACAAACACAAAGAAATTAAATTCCATACTGAATCCGGCTGGATAATCGGCAGTGATGAATCATTGAAAGGCGACACTTTTGGTGGCATCACCGTTGCCGCCGTCAAAGCCGATGACATGATTAGAAAACAACTTCTCGAACTCGGCGTCGCCGATAGTAAAACTCTTGACGATCGTGAAATTATCCCTCTCGCCGAAAAAATAAAACATCTCGCCCCCTGTGAAATTATTGACATCTTGCCTGAAGAATATAACAAATCTCACGGCATCACTGCCTTGTTAAACAAACTCCATACCCAATGCGCACAGTATCTCAAACCCGGTACCCATATTGTTGATAAATACCCTGGCTGTACTGTCGGAAGCATCCAAATTGAAAAAGCTGAATCCAAATATATTGAAGTCGCTGCCGCATCCATCCTTGCAAGAGCCGCAGCCTTGCATCAACTAAATTATCTCTCGACCTTAGCCGGCTTCCCTCTCCCTAAAGGCAGTACCCATGTACTTGGTGCATTGCAACAACTCAAAAAACGCAATCTTGACTTCACCAAATTCACGAAAATGGATTTTAGGAATGTATCAGAATTTTGCAAACAAAATTCTGGGACATCCCGAAAATAGTGATTTTCGCAATGTCAAAGAGTTTGTAGGGAAATAAACCTTATTCACTCTATTTATCAGTTTCCAGTAGAACCATTAGAATTTTTAAAAAACCACTCTACTTTGTCATCAACCATAAATCATTAGCGGATAACTACCGTAAATATTTTAAATATCTGTGGGAGAGTATAGATTAGAGTATTAAATTCTCTTACCAACCCAAGATACTTTTATAAACCTCATCCCCTCACTTTAACCCATGTCCGAACTGACCGAAGAACAACGTAAAGCACTCGAAGAAAAAATAAAAAATATGTCTCCAGCCGAATTAGCGCAGCTCCAAAAACAACAATGCATCTTCTGTCAAATTATTAGCGGTAAAATACCTTCTAAAAAACTCCACGAAGACGACACCTCCCTTGGCATTCTCGATATTAATCCCGCTGCGAAAGGTCATATTCTCTTGATGCCCAAAGAACATTACGCCATCATGCCCCAGCTGCCTGATGAAATCATCACTCACCTCTTCACCGTTGCCCAAACACTTTCCCAGCTCCAGCTTCGTGCTTTAAAAGCCACCGGCACAAATCTGTTCATCGCTAATGGCACAGAAGCCGGCCAGCGCGCTCAACATTTTTTATTACATATTATTCCCCGAAGAGAAGGAGATAATCTTCTTCATGTTGAAGAAAAAATGCTTGATCAATCCTACCAAAAATCCATTCATGCATCCCTTCAACCGCGATTATACGAATTACTTGGTTTGAAACTAGGAAAAACAGCTGAATCAACTTCATCACCAGTGCAAAAATCATCCTCTGCCCAAAACTCAACCCCTCCTCCTGCGACAGCTTCCTCTCGCCCCTCAAAAGAAGACGTCTCATTAGATGACATCGCCAACCTATTCAAATAAAAATCCCAGGTATCAAAAAATAACAAAACCATGAAATGCGACTATTGTGAAATAATTGAACAGCCAAACCATGCCGAAGTCTTATACGAAGATAAAGATCTTCTTATTATCGTAAAAGATATGGTCATCACTCCTGGCCAAATCACCATTGTTCCTAAACCTCATCATCCCATTGTTGAAATGCTTCCTCACCCCATAATGGAACGCTGCGCTTTACTTGCTAATAAAGTCAGCATGGCTCTCTTTGATATTATGGGCGGCGGTACAAACATTCTCATTCAAAATGGATTAGCTGGCGGTCAAAAAGTTCCTCACTTCGCCATTGAAATCATCCCCCGAAAAGAAAATGACAATTTACCTTTACAATGGCCGCCCAAACAATTAGGTGAAGCCGATCTTGAATCAACCTACTCTTTATATCAAGAAGAATTACATCGCGAAAAAAAACAACCCGACAAAAATTCTCATATCGCCACAGATATTAAACTCTCAGATTCTTCTTCCAAACCATCAGAACAAAAACCAGAACCAAAAAAAGAAAAAGTCAAACCAGATAGTTATCTTTTAAAATCAGTAAATCGTTTACCTTAGAGAACTTTGCAAAAAGCAATACTTGCCGTAAGGCAAGCTTACCGGAAGGTAAGTTCGGAACAAAGTGACAGAAGTTGCTCGCAAGCAACCTCGGAACGCTAGTGACAGAGGTTGCCGAAGGCAACTTCGGAGCAACAGCGACAGAATCACGAACGCTAGTGACAGAACTTTCCATCCGGAAAGTTCGGAATAAAATGACAGAATATAAATCTTAGTGCTGTGTTGCATAATTAATTTTTAACTAACACATACACTTTCTTTCCAATAAACTTTTTTGAAGACATGATCATCGCGCCATTCCCAATTGGCTTAACTGTTTCTTCATAGACTTCACTGATTTCATCTTCCAAAAATATCTTATTTTTTGTTAATTGTATTTTTCTCATAGAACGGGTTATATGTTTAAACATATATAATCATTCCTATGGTGGAGAATATATCTCATGACACAAACACAAAGATGAGGCATAGTTATTTCGACAGACGTGATTGAAAAGATTACAATGAACAACTTGTTAAACGAGGAGAATTCTTTCTTGATCTCACTTTTGTTGAGAATTAGCAACAAGAACTTGATGCGATGAATCTTGGATATACAGAATTTCCAACACTATCGATAGTGCCAGATTAAATTTTACTTTTAGGGTATATACCTTCTCCAGTATTAATCACAATTATATGTTCTGGCTTTTGTGTTAGATGCCACAATCCAGCAAAAGCCGCGGCAGAGGATGGTTCGACTTTTATGTTATGTTGGTGGAGAAGAGTGTACGCTTCTACAATATCCTCTGGTGACACAGGAATCACTTCCGCATTCTTTTTTCTTAAAGCCTGGGTAATTGTTCTCTTTGCACCTGCAGATATATAGGAAGTAAGTAATTTATCAGCAACGTATTCTTTCTCTTCAATCGGCCAATGAATCGATTCATAATCCATACGACGAGAGATCTTCGCTGAAAAATTTTCTCGTTCGGTAACGCCAAGAGTAGGATAAAAATTCCATTGCCGATATAAAGTGTGTCCAGTAACGCAGGATAATACGTGACTTAAACACGATGCCATTAATTCGCCGCCACCCAACGGAACGGCAAGTATAACTTCTTGTTTCGAGAGATTATTCTCCTGTAAATCAATAGCTATTTCCTGCATCAAACGATGATAGGGATCGTTAAAATGTGTTTCCATCTCAAACATCCATTTTTGTTTACCACTGCCAGAAAATGTTCTGGTAATATCCTCCAAATCCTCTCGCATCAGGCGATTATTTCGTAAATCTCTCTCTACAATTATACTTACTTCAGCTAATTTTTCTTTAATATATTCATTCGTACTTTTGTCAACAATTGAAATCACTCGTGATTTATCTCCTACAAGTCTGCCCAAACTATAGCCCATGTTGCCATTGGTAATGGTGGCATAGCCATACTGGTTTGATGTCGAATTGAGAAACTCTAATGATTTTCTATCTTTGACTGTGCCAGTAAGATTGTATGATTCATCTTTTATCCACAAATGCTTGATTTGAAATATTTCTGCTAATTCTTTGTATTCAGAGAAGGGAGTGTTGCCAATACATGAAATTAAAGAATCACATCGTTGTCTTTCAGTAAGAAAAGATTGAATATCTTGTGTTAAAGCGGCCATAGTTGAAACAAAACTTATTCTTGATTTTCAACCCCTGCTTTTTTATAAATCGCTTTCATTGTCTCGCGTTCAAATTGGTCTAATTCAATTGCTTGCGTCTTTCTATAACTGGATTCATACTTTTGTGAAAGAATATAATTGGTAAATCTTTCTCGTATACACTTGGGCACACTTGTCTTCACCCTCTGCTCCATCTTTCGCTCAAATGCTTCCACTGCTTCATATTCAATTTCTGTATCTACATTCGCAAGCACTTCATATTCTCTCATCTTGCGTACAAAAGATGCATCAGGAATATAGAGTCCTGCAGAGAGATCATAATGTTGTTCCAGACCAAACGAAAGCACCACTCCATTCGCATTTTTCCACCAATGCTTTTCTACACCTCTCCTCTCTGAATAATCGGTAATAATATCAATTTTTCCTGTATTTGGCAGCCACCAATCAATCCCTCCTTCAAACTTTTCAAATCTCTGCGATCTTAACCCATTTTCCTCATCATTTAGAACCATCACATCTACATCTTTATGTTTCATCAAATCTTCTGGTGTACACTGCTGATTCCACACCGCTTCTGATAATCCTCCAATCAAAACTCCTACGGCTTCTTTTTTCTGAAGGATTTGATGTGCTTGTAGCATGCCTTCTAACCCTCGCACCACTGCCGGATACTCTGGATGCCGCAACTGTTGCTGCACTTGTAATAACTGTCTTAATTGTAACTTATGTTCATGCGCTAATGATTGTCGTATTGATTGTGTTTGATAGCAGCCTACGCTTAGTCCCATTTGCATAAATGTATAAAATGACAGCCTAGTCTTAAAACTTCCTATTTTAATTACTTTAAAGTTAATAATAATAATAATAAGTGGGAAGAGAAATGTTTGGCTATTAAAATTATACCAAGTTATACTATAAAATATTATCTTGATACGGATGTTTTTTTAGCACTACTTAAAGAACAAAATCGTTTAAAAGAGGGAGCGTTGCATTTTTTTCAAAAACATCGTCAGGATGAGTTGTATACTTCGAGTATATGTTGTTTAGAAATCTGGTTTTATCTTTATAGGCATAATAAAAAATATAATATGTTAGATGCAGTGCGTTGTGTACAACAGCTGTGTACAGTTATAGAAACTACGACTGAGGATTTGACTCAAGGAATATTACTTGCGCAGGAATATGATTTAAGTCCGGCAGATGCACTTCATGCAATTCAGGCGTTACGTCTTTCTCTGCCGTTAGTAAGCAGTGATGGTTCGTTTGAGCAAGTGAAAGGGCTAAAACAAATTGATTATACACAAGATTCTAAGTAACCTATAAATATATCCACATCTTTCTTTCTGTTATGGGATTATTTGATTCATTATATACAACATTACCATGTCCAGCAACAGGTTTAGAACGAGAGGTAGAGATTCAATTTAAATTTGGTGAGCCGTGTCAGAATCAGTTTCGTCTTAGTGATCAATTAGATGTTGGGCCGTATGGGAATTTATGGATTCCAGAGGATTATATGTGTGATCAATGTACAACGTATAAACAAAGTGATCCGGCAAGTATTGGAAAGCAAATTGAGAAGTTCGTAACACATCCGGTGTATATTCATCTTGAGCAGGGAAAATTGTTAGAGGTATTGGCGTCTGAAGAATTTATTGAAAAGTATGGTGCGAAAGGGGAGAAGCTACCCGGAAAAGAAGTGGTGTGGATGCCATATTATTTGTATGGGAAAAGTGAGTGAAAAAATTAACGGTTTAATAATTCATATAAATCTGTTGGTAGGTTATGTTGTAATTGTATCTGGGATTGAGGATAAATCTCTATAAATTCTTTTACTGCTTGCAAAGCAAAACCATACACTGGATATTGGTTGTAACCAATTTGATAGTTGATTTTTTCTCTCGTATTTCGTTGTGTTTGTTCATATAAGTGAGTGTAAAGTATAATTGTTTGTAACGCATACCTGATATCTTCATTTTTGTGCTGTTGAATCGTTTGAAGAGATATTGGACCAGTTGTTAAAGGAGAAAGATGCATCGTATCTAAGTCACAGACGATACCCCCTATACTAACATTACCACTACTTAAGCTTGAGAATTGTCCTTCTGAAAAAGTAATATTATAATTATGAGCGGTGAGGACAATCTTTGCTATCTTCTTGGTGAAATTAGTAATTTTTAATTTGACGTTGTCAATGTTATCCATTTTTTCATCACGCAGTACACCGTAGGAATAGAGTCGGTGGCCATCATTTAATTTAAATGTAACTGGTGGAACTCTTAAATCAATTAGTTCACCAGTATATACTAACTGGGCGAGATTATGAACTTCAGGGGAAGTAGGTAAAGTATACCGCTGGGCAATTGGATCAGAAAATATAAACTGGGGATTACAATATTCATTTATTGAGCAGATACTTATCTTTTCTTCTTGAAAAATAGGCATTTCAAGTGGAGAGAGAACTTGAAGAGGAGTGTATGTTGCTTGTTGCAAGCCATGACGCTGAATTAATAAATTTAAAACTAAAGCGTTAATGTATTGCAGCGATGCCTCGTCTCTTGTTTCGCCACCCCAAAACGTGTGTGATACTAAACTGGGTTGCATCTTTTTTAAGATAGGGTAATTTCTTTCTTTTCCCTGTTGATTGATTGCTTTATTTCTTTTTGCAGTAGATAACCATTGAGAAAAGCCTGCTCCTTTTACGGCAAGTATTTCTTTTCCTGAGGGAAACGGTGTTGGAACTGGTTCTGTGTAACCATAATCTTCATGAAGCAGGGGAATTATACTGTGGCCATCAGACCAATTTTCATTATGGAGTGTTCGCGCATGATTTGTGGCTAGTTCAAAAAAATTTATAGGGAAGCGTTGGGGATCAGCGGTAAAAAAACCGTTATGATTTGCGAGAAGAGGCCATTTTGTGATGGCTTGTTGATGTATTCTTTTTTCAAGTTGAAGCAAGTCATCAATTGTTATTTCTAAATGTGGTGGAAGCTCTATTTTTTGTTGTAACAAAGGAGAGTAGGCTTTGCTTTGTACGGAAATTGATTTTTCAAAGAGCATGGGGGGTGTCCTATAAAGTTATAATAGTATTAAAAATAAGTTAATTTAAAAATCTTTAGTTTTTTTTACTACTATTTAATTACAAAAACGAAAGATTTATAAATAGCAAATGGCTTTAGGATACTATGAGAATTCTAGCATTAAGTGACATTCATGGTGATCAGTCGTTTATCAAGAAGATGGCTCAGAAAGGAGCAGATGAAAAAGTTGATTTAGTTATTTTAGCAGGAGATTTAGGACATGATAATGGTTCACTTGATGGAATTGTCGGACCGTTTCGAGAGAAAGGATTGGAAGTTGCTCTACTGCCTGGCAATCACGAAGGCTTAGCTGAGATTAATTTTTTAGCGCAACGGTATGGGGCGAAGAATTTGCATGGGTATGTAATACAAAAAGGAGATGTTGGTATTTTTGGCTGCGGGTATGCAGATATTGGATTGCATCGAATTTCAGATGAAGATCTGTTTGATACATTAGAGAAAGCGCATGCGTCGTTAAAAGATGTGAAGAAGAAATTGATGGTGACACATGTACAGCCAAATAATAGTATTATTGGGTTAGGATTATTTCCAGGGAATAAAGGGGTTCGGCGCGCAATTGAGCAGTTTCAGCCAGATATCCATATCTGCGGGCATATTCATGAGACGCATGGGATTGAAGAACAGATTGGGAAAACACGTGTGATCAACGTTGGTAAAAGTGGGAAGATTATTGAGTTGTAGAGAATTAACTTTTGAGACTTTTACCAAGAAAGGATAATTATTCAAACTTTTCTTTATTTTCTTGTTGGTTGTAATCTATCTTTCGTTTCAATAGAAACAGTGGCTTTATAACTTGGTTTTAGTCCATTGGTAATTAAAGTGTGTAATCTTTCTTTGCTCACATCACCCATAATTTCTAAAATTCCTTCTTTTCCTTGGCTTTGTTTTACGTGAACGCTTAAATGTTCGCAAGGGGTACTTTTGCCAAAGCCACGAAGTTGTTTTGCAATATTTAGAATTAAGCCTTTTTCTAGTCTTGGGCTTTCTATTATTACTTCATACATCCGTTTTTTTAAGAGTTCTTGCTCGAGATGTTCAACAGATTCGAGTACTTTTGTACCAATGTATTGCTGAAAAGAGAGTTCATGTGTACTTGGTTTTTCGATAGAACTGGTGTGTTCAACGCGATCTTTTAACGTGTTACGTAGGAGATTAAAATATAATTCTTTTTCGGTTGGGGTGATAATAACACCCGGGTAACCTTTCTCTTGCAGGCAGAAGTTTTGAACTAAGCGAGAAACACGACCATTGCCATCTTCATACGGGTGGATACGGGCGATTTCAATATGAGTGTTTATGGCACGAAGTATGGGATGAATGGGTGTGCTTTCTAAAAAGTCAACGAGAGTTTTGATTAAATAGGGGACTTTTTCTTTTTCTGGCGGCTGAACGGTGCCCACGATAACTTCCGTTTTACGAAAATCACGATAGGAATGAGTTTCTGGTTCGACTAAGTTGCCAAGAGCGGCCAGAGTGCAGAAGTTTAAACCGTGAATGCCAATATAGTCGCCGGCGTCATTTAATTGCTGAATTATTTTTCGCGTGCGTTCTTGATGTACTTTTTCGCAAGGTCGTTCTTGAGGTTTATCTTTACCGTTCTCTTGTTCTATGGCATATGAATGGCGAGCGGCTTCATCGCGAATACTACGAGTTATTTCAATACGCATATGGGAAGAGTATTCGGGGTGGGTATTTATACGAGAAAGAATATCATCAATGTGATGGATTGTTTTGTAAACCATAATTTGGTTGAAAATGAAGCTATTTTATAAATGTTTCTTATTGTTATTACTCCAAAGTAGTTTTTGAAGGGAGGATTTATAAAGAGAGAGAGGTTTTTGAGAGAGATGGGTTTCGTACAATGTATTCCACGATTTAAAGGAGAGTTTTATCGCAGAAATCTCTCTGAAAAATCTTTGATTATGGCAATTGATGTTTCTTCAAAAGGGGCACATCCTTATTCTCTTTTAAGTCCTGAAACATTTTCTTTAGATATACAAATTCCAGTTCCTGGATTGGAGGAGAAGATTTCGCATTCTGTGGAAGGAATTTGGCAAGGACTTAAATTTATCAATGGCAAAAGTGACCATCGGTTATTTGATATAATTGCGCAAAAAAGAGAAGGTGAGATTACAGGATACCAATATGGTCAAAAAGTATTAGATGAGATGGAAGCACGCTGGCGCATTTTTATTCCGGCCTACAAATTTTATTTAGATCAGTTTGCGCCGCAAAAAGCGATAGATTCACTGCTTGTATTTCAACAACAAGGGAAAAAAGTATTTGTATATGATTCTGAAAGTAATGATGACATTTCAAACCCAGAACCATATGCACACGCAGCAGCTTTAGCAACATATCTTAATTTAAAAATATTTAATAAAACGGTTGATGAAAAATTAAAGCGAGGTAATTATGATTCAATATATTAAAGGAAATCTCTTTGATGCCTCAACAGACGCGTTAGCTCATGGATGTAACACTAAAGGAAAAATGCACCAGGGGATTGCTAATCAATTTCGTCAGCATTTTCCAGATATGTTCCAGGATTATAAGCGACGCTGCGAATTTGGAGATTTTCAATTAGGACAAGGATATATGTATTCTACTACAGAAAAACCAGCGATAATTAATTTAGCAACGCAGGCAAAAGAAAAATCAAGAATACAAGATATTGATAAATCTTTGGCATGGCTTGCAGAATCTTATACAGAATTAGGTATAAAGAGTGTGGCTATGCCACGAATTGGATGTGGATTAGGAAGATTAGAGTGGGAAGTTGTACATCCGCTGTTTCAAAAGCATTTTGAGAATTCTGATTTGAAAGTAGAAATATGGAATTTTTAAACAGGTATTTTTTTTGGGTCTTTGATTATATTTAAGACTTGTTCAGGTAATAATTGAGCGATAGCAAATTTAACAAAAGATTCTTTTTCAAAACGAAGATAGACTTGTTCAGGAAATACTTCAACTTCTAAAGAAATTACGACTTCAGTACTTAATGCCCCTAATTTATATCTTAATTGTTTTTGTGATAAGCCCGCTAGTTTTCCTTGTTCAACGATATAACTAAATGGATCACGTTGTGAGGCTTCCACATTGGTTTCACCAAGGATACGATGAGCATTTTCAGTGGAAGTGTAATGATCACCAATGATTACAAGTTTATTCCCTATTATTTCTACACCGTGGATAGGTTCATTATCAATATATAATTGATTTCCTACTTTTTGAACCATGCCATCTGTGAGAGCTTGAAGTAAAGAGGTGTATTCTCTTGCTCCTCTTCCTGGTTGTTTGCTTAGCAGAAACATTTCTTCTATCTTTTTGAATTTTTCATTATCTATTTGTAGAAATTGTGATTCTTGTTTTAAGAGAGATTGGATGTCATAAAATAAAGTAGGAGAAGGGATTTTCCCAGTAATAAGAGTATTTAGAATTATAAGTGCTTTTTCTTTTTCTTCGTTTGTTTTATCACGTAAGATGGATATCAATTCATAAAATTGAGTGATTTCTTCTCGAGGGATAATAGTAGAAGATTGAGCTTTCTTGATCTCTTTTAGAATTAGAGCGTACATGTTCTCATAGCCAGAATTGTAGATTTTTAGAAGACGTTTTACAGATTGAGGTTCAATTTTTCCTTGACGTAAACCTGCCCAGATGATCTCAAACAGGGTAATCTTTAGTTTATAGATTTTTTCTGTTTGCATAAGCTGTTTTTTAATCGAAAAGACATCAGATTGGATTTTTTTCCATTTTGAAAAGAAATGATAGACCATATAGGCAACAGCAAAATGAATGAGAATATAAACTTTTTTATAGTAGAAGAGTTTTTGGAGTTATATGCTCCAAACCTGTCCAGATTGTAAGAAACCGTTACATATCGGCCAGCATGCGTTTGCCGATGGGATATTTGAAACGTGGTACTGTAAAGATTGCGGGTTTCGCAAGGAGATCCCAGTGAAAGAGAGGTTAAAATGAATAAGAAAAAACAAATGCAGGCTGCTTTTCTTTGTGATGTAAATGCGCGGGCAAGATAACCATCGGCAGCAGGCAAGTGATTTGCTATTAGTTAGCACCGACATAGCAAATCTCGTTAATTAAGGAACATTTGCGAGATTTGCTAGAATAGTAAATCACATGGCGTAATGTTACATTACTTTTGTGATTTACTATAAGATTTACATTCTGTCATTACATTCCGAACTTTCCTGATGGAAAGTCTAGTCACTAGCGTTCGTGACTTGCCTTACTGGCAAGAATTGCTTTTTGCAAAGTTCTCTTTACACTTCTATTTTTAATCCCATTTTTTTTTGTTATTCATCACGTCTTCTAATTCTTTTATACTTAATTCGACATTTGCTTGTGCGAGTTTTAATTCTCTGAGTTTTGGGCGAAGAAGTTCAAGCATGGCAAGAGAATTAGTACTTTTAGGTACATTTGTGATTTTTTCTTTGAGCATTCCAGAGAACGTAACGGTGCAACTTTCCAAGCTCGCTAATTGGACAGTCATACTTAATGCGATATCACGAATGTTTTTTTTTCTTAATAATCCCATTTGTTTCACCTTTTTTTTTTAATATTCTTGTTTGATCAAAACAGAGCCTGCGGACAAAATTTATTATTATTATCCCATCATGCCTTTGGGTAATTTACCTCCCATCTTTTTCATCAACTGGGAGACGTCTTTCTCGCTTTTGAACATTTTCATCATCTTTTTGGATTGGCGGTATTGTTTGAGTAGTTCTCGTATTTCTGATGCAGATAATCCGGAGCCTTTGGCGATGCGCTCGATTCGTTCTGCGGATAAGAGTTCAGGGTCTTCTAGTTCGTCTTTAGTCATGGAGTCCATGGCAAAACGCCATTTTTCAATTTTGCCTTCTTGGACTTGCAATACATCTTTGGGAAGTTTTAATTTACCCATGCCAGGAATCATTTCCATTAAGCTGCCAAATGAACCCATTTTTTTCATGGTTTTCATTTGGTCATATAAGTCGATTAAATTAAACTCGCCTTTTAAGAATTTTTCACTCATTTCTTTGGCGTCTTCTTCAGAGACAACTTCACGAGCTTTTTCTAAGAGTGATTCTAAGTCGCCCATTCCAAGCAATCTGCCAACGAAGCGTTGGGGATGAAATGATTCGAGATCATCTATTTTTTCTCCAACACCAATAAAAATAATGGGGGCGTTAGTTACTGAACAGGCAGAGAGAGCACCACCACCTTTCGCAGTTCCTTCTAATTTTGTGACGATGACGCCGGTGACATTACAGGCGTCATGGAACGCTTGAGCTTGTTTTTGCGCAGCTTGACCGATATCGGCGGAGATGACAAGAAGACGTTCATCAGCGTTGACAAGTTTATTTAAGTGATTAAGTTCTTGGATCAATTCTTCTGATAAAGCGTCACGACCGGCGGTGTCGACGATAACAATATCATACTCAGATAGTTTAGATTGGAATGAAGAGTATATTTTGGAGGGATTTTTTTCTTTCTTATTGCCGAAGAAATCAACGCCGACTTGTTTGGCTAATTGTTCGAGCTGGTCATATGCAGCAGGACGCCAGGTGTCAGTCTGCATGACGACGATTTTAAGCCCGCGTTTTTTGTAGTACTTGGCGAGTTTGCCGGCAGTTGTGGTTTTTCCAGAACCGAATAGACCAACGAGCATGATTTGGGTTGGTTTTTTTGTAATAGGGATTTCGCGGGATTCTTTACCAAGAAAATTAGTTAATTCTTCATAGACTATTTTTATGATCTGTTCGCGTTTGGTGACACCAGGCGGAGGGGCATCTTTGGCACGTTCTTTGATTTTATTGCTTAACGAGAAGACAAGTTGGACATTCGTATCAGATTGAAGAAGAGCGCGTTGAATGTCTTTGACGAGTTCGCTTATGAGTTTTTCATCTACAAATAGAGAATTGGTGATTTTACTTAAAGTAGTTTTTAAAGATTCACTGAGTTTTTCTAAGACCATATAAAGTTTAAAATGGGGGTAGTATTATAAATGTTGTGAGGTATTTTAAACCTAGTTCTTATTTTCGGCTATGGCGGCAAAATGGTGAGAAGCACGACCGACTAAGTAGCTTAAATAGATACTGGGAATACCGATAAGATAAAGTTGATTTTTTTTATCAAATCGAGCTTTAATTATACCATGAAGTGAGCCGGATTGGTCAATAATGGCGCCGCCACTATATCCTGGTTCTGTATAGCCTTCTGCCCAAAATAGGTCATCAAGAGTTGGTCCAGTCTGGCCACATTTTTTAGAAGTTACTTTAGGATTATCAACTATAATTCGGGCTTCACCAACATATAGACCGCTTTTCATACCCACTAACAATAAAGATTCGTCTTTTTCTACGGGACGATTGGATATATTGTACGGCAAGGCTTTGATTTTCCCAGGCATTAGTACTTTGAGTAAAGCAAGGTCATGAATAGAATCGGTAAATAAAAAGCTGGGATCGAGAGAGTACAGATTATTATTTTGGTCGAGCACAACATAACCGGCATTTTCACAGAGAAAATCACTTACAGTGTGTTTGGTGATGGCTTTAGTACAATTTTGAGCGAAAATAGGTTCGAATCCACGAATAGAATGATAAGTAGTGACGAAAAATCCATTTTCAGTGAGTAAGATTCCGCTCGAAGTCAGGCCACTTGGCGTAATCATTTTGAGAACGTGATTTTGGATTGTTTGTCCTGATTGTTCAGAATCAACAGTTTGAGTTGCAAGAGTCATTAAAGCTTCGGCATATTGCTGAGCATTTTTATGTTTTTTTTGCACAGAGAGATCGGTTCTTCCAATAAGGGAATCGAAGAGTGTTCGATCAAAAATATAATTCGGTCGATTATCCATATCTGCTTGAAAAATGAGTGTATTTATAAATTTACCCTTTTATAGTAACAAAAACTCACCTACTCGGGCCAGGGTCACTACGTTCTCAGGTTGGTTTGTTTTTTAAAACATGACGAACTCTTCGATCAATGGTATAAATATCTTCTAAATTTAAACCCAAGTGATGTGCTAATAATCCATAATCTAAAGGACATTTTTGGATATTGAACAATTCAGCGAGATCTTTCCATGAAAAATCATGGAGTTCTTTGAATTGACGAAGACCTAATTGCTGTATTTCAGCAGCTTTCTTATACCCGTTTAGTTTAATGTCTTCTAAAGAAACTCTTTTACCAACTTCTGTCCCTCTTACGTTATCGTAGAAATTATATTTTCTAACAGCTTCGCAATCACTTATGCCGTATTGTTGATGAAATTCTTGACTGCTAAATTTGTTGTCGCGGATTAAATCTAGCATTATATTCTGTTCTAAAGTTTCACGTTCTGGAGATTCTAAGCTTATCTGATTATAAAATAAATCTTCGCCCATTAATTCTACTAAACACGAATAGACTCCGGTTTTGGGATGGATAAAATACCCTTTAACTTTACCTCCTAATTCAGTTAATAATACATTTGTAAGAGATTCTAATTTTGATTTGTTATCGGCTTCAAGAATACGAATGTAGACCATAGAAGAATTAAAGTTTGAACTATTCTTATTTAAAGATTATGACACTGTGTAATAATGGTTGAAGATAATAATTGAAGATAATAATTGAATATAGACAATTCTGTTGATTAGAGTAGACAAAACAGAATTGTCTTATTAGATAATTATGGTCAAATAATTAGTCTAATTACCAGAATTATCTATAGAGAACTTTGCAAAAAGCAATTCTTGCCAGTAAGGCAAGTCACGAACGCTAGTGACTAGACTTTCCATTAGGAAAGTTCGGAATGTAATGACAGAATGTAAATCTTAGTTAGCACCGACATAGTAAATGTGTTAAATAATCGTTTATGCACACATTTACTATTAGT
>CAYSCV010000005.1:11411-26365 GCA_964429715.1 uncultured Methanosarcinales archaeon | reverse complement strand
TAGTTTCCGCAGGAAACTTGAGAGCCGAAGCGACCCTAGTTTCCGCAGGAAACTTGAGAGCCGAAGCGACCCTAGTTTCCGCAAGGCAACTTGAGAACCGCAGTGACCCTAGCCCGAGTAGGCGAGTTTTCGTTACTTTTTTCTTTTCACGGCGCTCGCGACAATTTCTACAATTGTTTGAGCTGCCAATTGTGCTGTTCGTTGCTGAATGTCATATGTAGGACTCATTTCCATCACATCAAATGAAACTAAATTTAATGTTGCACATTGCTTAACAAACCATAAAAATTCTTGCGGGAGTAATCCAAATGACGCCGGTGTATCTACTCCTGGTGCAAATGCCGGATCAATCACATCTAAATCGATAGACAAATACAAAGGGGTATTGCCTATTTTACGTTTCACTTCTGAAAAAACACGTTGTATTCCCTGTTCATAAACATCAAGCGCCGTATATGATTTTATTTTTTTAGTGTGTAATTGCCATCGTTCTTCTTGTTCAATGGAACGAATCCCAACTTCAATTACTTTTGTCTTATTCACATGCGGTAGTTTCAATATATCATATACCACTGACCCATAATATGGTTTAAACGAACCAACCATATCTGGATGTGCATCTAAATAAATCACTGCTATCTCTTTGTACTTTTGCTGTAATCCCTGCAGCGCTAAAAACGTATTTGAATGATCCCCCCCCAACATAATACTTCTCTGATTTTTACCCAGATTTTTAATGATCTCCCCAATTTTTTTCTTTTCAATATCCCCTGCATCAGACAACTTCACCCTAAACGCTTCTCGCTCCGGTACAATACAATGTCTTTCTCCTTGACGTATAAAACTAAGACGCTCTTGAGATGCTTTTCGTATCGCATTTGGCCCTCTTGAAGTTCCCTGCCTATTTGAAAAATTTCCTTCCTCATTTGGCACCCCTACCAACACCCAATCTGCATCTTTTACCTCAGTTGTATTATGATATACAAATTTCAATGACATATTTTTCCCCTCACTTTATTATTCAATATATTTATGTTTTATTTTAGTATGTGTTCCGATAAACGGTCCTTCGCCATGATGATATAATTCCACAACGGGTGTAAACACTGCCGGAAATTCTCTCATTGCCTGTTGATACTCTTCACTGATTATAGGAAGATATTGTTGTAAAGCTCGGCATACTTTATATTTTAATTGTGGCGTCACTTTGACTTGAGCCTGCAGCTCTATCTTCACCACAAATTTTTCTTTTTCTCGTACTTTCCCTGAAATTCTAAACGTATGTACTTCACTAAATAACTTTTTATCTTTCATCAGCGCAATTTCCACTTGTTGCGGGTAAATATTCGTCCCATTAATAGAAATTGTACCATCACTCCTCCCTGTTACTAGTAAGAACGGCAGATGTAATATCTGGCTTGTACTCATTCGTGTAAATTTATTTTTCTCTTTTTGGGCAAACTGAGTTATAATTTGTTCCATCTCTTGAAATGAAATTTTCTGTCCTTCATCATGAAGATTATATTTTATTTTTGGTGCTCCCACTTTTGGATCTAATGGTGTCACCGTAAATTCATGTACGATTTTATGTTGTTCATTGGTGCTTGTTGTATTGGCAATATAATGTGCTAAAGGATTATATTGAAAAATCATGGGATAATTTCCTTTTACTTTCAGCGCTTCACATATCTTCACATTTTTGATCAACAATTCTCGAATAAAAATAGAGTATGGCGTCTCAAACGCAATTCCGATATCAATATCAGAAGCTCCGTAACACGAAAATATTCTTGCTTTTTTCCCCATGATTTTTTTAATATGTTCTCTCCACCCAATCACAAAACCTTCCCCCCCCACCAGCAAATCAACATCATATTTTTTCCACAGGATTTTATCTTTTGTTTTTTCAATTAAAAGTCGACAAAATGGAGGATATCCCGCAATAAGATAATGGTACGTTGGCCCATATTTCTGTAACGTTTCCACAACCGCTTCGATATTTGGCCCTACATTTTTCAAAAGGCCTTGGTGTTCAAATAACTCGCAAAATTTAAGGTCAGTCGCCCATGGTCCTGGCGACCAACAACTAATAATAATTGATTTTTTAGGTAAATTATACAAATATTTAGATTCAAAATTCACCTCTAACTGTAACAATTTATCTTCTTTTATCGACTTTATCCAATCGGTTGGATGTCCAGAACTACCCGAACTTTCTTCAATGATTCCTTGCGTCGGAAGCATCCCTCGTTTAAACAACATTTCCGTTTTATTTTTTTTAACATAATTTTCTTTCGTCGTTTCCGGGAGAAGTGTGTTGAACTCTTTAATTGAATATATACTCCCCATATCAACTCTTCGCTGTTGTAAAAAGCGCCGATATGCTGGAACTTCTCGCTCTGCTTTATACAACATTGCTAATGCTTTTCGCTCACTTAACAATTCTAATAGCTTTGGATTACTATGAGCCAATAAATTTTTTGACATATTATAAGACCGCAATAGAACATATTCTAGCTGTTCTAACAGTACCAAAGGGGTTAGCTTAATTAAGATTGAACGCAGCATAATGATCTTTAAACCTATTTTTCTTATATATTTAACGCATTAAATATATATGAAAGCATTAACTAAATGTATGATTAATTAGTGCTTTCAGTATATATCTATATACTAAAGAACAGATACTTTTAAATATTGATGACCATTGTAAAGTAGTTAATGCCTGCTAACGTTGTAGAAAAACCTGTTTTAAAAGCAATTGCGCTCCAATTTTTACTTGCTCATGCCGAGCAACCCAGTCTTCTTCAATCTGCTCGCCAACCTTTTTTACGGAAATGGGCTAAAAAATCATCTTTTTATGATGATTTTATTAAAATAGTTGAACAAAAAGTGGGGTATGATGAAAAAAAACTAAGGAATAGCAACAGTTTTATTCCCGATACTGATTTTAGAGCAATTTTAAATTGTTTTAAAGAAATAAGCGGCCTTAATAATCCAACATATTATACGATTCTTGGCAGAATTGTCCCTTCTATCGGTGATGGCGTCACAAAACTTGCTTCTATGGCAGCTGGTCCTGCTACCGTTATCAATTTAAGTTCCCGCTACAACCATGACTTCAATAATGACCAAGAACTTGTTATTGAAAAAATAAAAACGGAAAACGGCATGGTCCAAGCCACGATTCAACATTATTTTTTACCTCGTCCTCCTGACAATCCCCCCTACCTTGAAAAAGTGACTGCCGCATTAGGATATTGGGAGGGCATACCTTCTTTATGGGGATATCCCATATTGGGGGAGACTAAATTAAGAGATGTTCAAATTCCTCTAGAACATCTGATCCAAAACGAATATAACTACCTCCATTTAACTTTTCATGAGGATAATGGTTTAATTTACCTTAATCAAGAACAAATTGGTCGCAGAGTACAACTTATTGCGGAACATCCTACATTAAATGCTCTTCTTCATCCAGAATTTCTTGAAAAAGAATTCTCTACTTATCATCCCATAGAAATAACTAAAGATGTTACGATAAATGGGGAAATAATATTCCCAAAAGGAATGCGCTATGGTATGCCTTGTAATCGCTATGACGTTCGTATTCCTGAAGTAAATCTTGGTCGTAAAATAACTTTAATTTTTGAACACCTCTGGCATTCTACTTTTTCGAAAACTGAAAAAAATCGTATTAAAGTTCATCGTTCAACCGCATCAATTCTTTCTGAAACAATGTATACTGCCCAGCACGCCGAAGAAGAACGTTTGCTCGCTTTAGCAGAAGCGGAACATGAACGCGCCAACACCGCTCAATCACGAGCAGACGCAGCCGAAGCAAAATTAACTCTTGAACAGCAAGTAAGTGGTGTTAACCGTGATTTTGGCAAAGTTCGGACACTTGTTCATGATAATAAAAATAAAGCGCTTGAAATAATGAGTACTACCGTTCATAATTTCCAAGACATTCTTCGTCTACACCCTGAGTATTACGCTAAATATGCGGTTATATTTAATCCAAATGAGGACATAATTGTAGGCGTTAATGCACTCTTACAAGAAAAATCTCTTCCCACATTATTACATGCCGCCGCAAACTACTTTTTAAAAACAAGCGAAATTATCACTGACATGATTACAAATGATCGTACCATTATGTCTGGAGGTATGGCCATTGACATTAAACCTCATTCCTATGCCTCATTAATTAGACCTGTCGTTGAACCACTACAAAAAATTTACAGTACTGTTAAAGTGGAATATCAACCTGGCTTAGATATAACTTTAAACGCTGATGCTCGTCTATTAAAAGTAGCATTAACAAATCTGGTCAGTAACGCAATCGAAGCATCGCAAAAGGGCTATGTTAAAATCAATGCAAGACAAAGAACGAGAGGAGAACGTCAATTTACAATCTTAGAAATCATTCAATCTGGCTATCTTAGTGCAGAAAATGCTGAAAAACTTAACCAAGGCGTTCCTTTTACCACAAAAAAAGAAGGCAATGCTACTGGTGCTCAAGCCAGTTATACTATTATTAAAGATACCCATCGCGGAAGCATAACCTATTCTGGGACTATGCTTGACGAACAGGGTAACAAAATTGATGATGCAAAAATAGTGGTCTATCTCTAAATCAATACTTAAAGAAAATCCTGAAAAATATTCTGATTATAGAGGAGTTTGAATAATTGATCTTTTCGACTCAAACTCCTCTTAGAGATTCGGTCGCTATTGCTCCGAAGTTGCCGCGAGCAACCTTTGCAATGCAAGAAATGAGACACACAATGAAGCACGAGATAAAGAAACTACTTCACAAGAAATCAAGAAACTACTTGATTTCTGTGCTGAAATGAAGTCCTTGCTTCATTTCATGCATCTGTGCACAAAAGTGATCGTTGTCACTTTTTGTGAAACTACTTCATTGGTGCACCAGAAAAATCGTTGTTTTTCTGTGTGAAACTATCTCATTTCTGCACAGAAATAGAATCGTTGTTCTATTTCTTGTGGCGCAATTTTAAGCTTATCTAAGCACCTATCAGTGCTAACTAATTATTAGAAATTGCTTTTTGCAAAGTTCTCTATACAACATTTATCATGATTTATTCAACACGGTTCTTTTTCCTTGATAAATTTCTTTAATCGTTGTTAAAAGACTCGTTCCATACCCTTGCAGATCAACTAATCTTGTTATGGGATGGACTCCTTTCTCTAACCCATACATCTTAATTCTCTCATCAATAAATGCAATATCAGGTGATACTTGTTTTGGATCAACTTCACTTTTCATGCTTGTTGCCACAAGAATTTGCTCCAATTGCTGCAAATCTCCTGCTTTTTTCCCCTGTTCTAATACTCGTAACACCTCTTTTCCAGAATACCGTACATCTGCCAGTCTAAAATTAAGATCTAACACAACCAAGTCTTGGCTGGTTATCTGGCATGATTTCCAGTAATCTAATTCCATTACTCTTGTAACATCTAAGCTACAAGGATCATACGCCGCATTTCGTAAAAGCATCATAGCTTGATCTGCAAGAGCAATATCATCTTCCACAATTAATATTCTTGGGTTTATCATTTTCTATCTTATCCCCTCTCTTTTATTTATTTAAATAAGACAAGGGTTCACCTTTTATTCCCTCATAAATTTGATGAATCTTTTCTGCAAGACTTCGGCCATATCCGATAATTTGACCATTTGGTCCTACTGCTTTCTCCAGCCCATATACATTAAAACCATCAACTAACGCAATATCTGGTGACACTTGTTTTGGATCTACTTCTGCTCTCATACTCGTTGCAATTAACACTCGTTCTAAGCCTGGCAACTGTGCTATCTTTTTTTCTTGTTCCAATACTCGTAACACTTCTTTACCTGAGAACGATAAATGTGTTTTTTCTCTTGTTATAGGGTTTATATAATTCTTAAAATTAAGATCTAACACGATTAAGTCCTCTCTTCCAATTTCTAATCCTCTCCAATATAATCCATTATTTGTCTGAGGTAATTCCGCTTGAAGAAAATCGTACCGTCGTCCAAATTCCATGGTTGTTCTAAACTTTCCTTTTCCATCGGGTATCTGTACACTAGATTTATCATAAATCAGCTCTAATTCTTGCCTTGCCTGTTCAATTAAATTCCCTTCATCTTCTACTAAAAAAATTCGTCGTGTCATTATTCATTCCTCCATCCCGCGTTAAGCGGTACTTCCTCAACACCACCAAACTCATGATAGATCTCTGTTATTTTTTTCGCTAAACTAATCCCATAACTCTGTACTCTTCCTTGTTTATTAAATCCTTTTTCCATACCATAGATGTCAAAACCTTGTAAATTTACATAAAATGCCGCCGGATTTGCTTCACTGACCTCTAAAGGTAAGCTTGTTGCAACTAATACTTTTTCTAACCCTTGTAAATTTCCATTCAATTTTTCTTTCTCAAGTACTCGCAGGATATCTTGTCCATTAAACAAAATTGGAACTCTTTCTCTTGTTGCGGGATCAGTATAATGTCCTAAGTGTAGATCGACTACCACTAAATCATTTGGGGTAATATCTAATTGTCTCCAATATTTACCATTATTTGCTTTTGGCAAGTCTACTCTGCGAAATTGATATAGTTGTTCTATTTCTGATTGAATATTTCCTTTAGTATCCCCTCTAAGATGCAAGTTATACTGCGCACTAATCTCCCTATACGCTTCATCTAACAAGTGTTGATCATCTTCTGCAATATATATACGGCGAGTCATAGTTTTATCACTTTAAAATGAGAAATAAAAGAGTATTTAAATACTACTTTACTGCAATATATATATCTAATTACATAATGGTGCCAATTGAAAAAATAGAACAAAAAAAGAAGAAATTGATTTTACCGCACATCTACCCCCAAATTCTCACCACTCACACTCACTCCTTGGGTTATTCCTTCCATACGCACGACTTGGTCACTTCCTTTATCCACATTCAAACTTCCTCGAAAAGAATCAATTTTCAATCCTTCATTCGAAAGCGCATAACTTAACTTACCACCAATATCTAACTGTCCTTTTCCTCGTGGAAATGTAATCCCTTTTAATTCCACACTTTCAAATTTCAACTGTTGATAATTAATGTTATTAAATGCCAATTTGATCTCTTTTTCCGTCGAAAGGGAAATACCATTCAATTCAATACGTTTCGCTTTTCCATTTAACGAAAACCCATCACCCAAGCTCATCTCTCCATTAAACCCCTGTACTATGAATGTAACTTCTCCAACGTTTCCCAACTGCAAGCGATCATCATTTACATATAAGTTCTGAGGCAAATCTTGAAATACTAAAGTTACCTCATCTAATCGTACCTGCTTCTTAAGTAAAGGTACCGTATCAAACGTTAATGACGTCTGCGCTTCATTTTTCACCGGAGCACTATACTTACTTGCTGGATATGGATCAGGTGTACTTCCCATTCCACTTGGGCCATTGTTACTAATTGGTCCCGCTCCTCCCGGTCCACTCATCCCATCTGCTCCTCCACTTAAAGGTGTAGCATCTCCTGGCCCTGCGGACGAAATCTTTTTCCCGGCTGGTTCTTCTGTACCCATCACTTTATCTGTCAAATCCGTAACTGCCGCAGTATTAAAAAAAGAATCTCCTTTTCCACTCACAAGCAAAAATGTAAACACTGCTCCAACCAGAAGCGTCACGACCACGATAAAAAAACGTAACCTATGGCTTTTTGGCTGATATCCCTGTTGATTATAACCCATATAAAATCACCTCAATTTGAATTATCTAACAGAATGAATTAGACGTTAATAAACCTTTTGGTTCTCTAATTTTGATATTTTAGTTGCATCACCTTCATCACAACCAAATCTGATTCTCAACCTCAAATCCTCTTCTTTCCTTTTTTTTAAAAATTCACGCCAAACCTTTTTAAATACACTCTTTTTTAGACTATCATAATCGAGAGGCAGGGCGGTATACTAAAAAAGCTTCCCTGTACTGGAGAAAGTCTAAACGTCTTCTCCGTATTTAAGCAAAAACAAATCGATCTAATCGATAAAAACACAACCGAGGTAAAACAGTATGGCAAGAATGCATTCCGGCGCACGAGGTAAAAGTGGCAGTAAAAAACCAATTAAACGAATCCCTTCCTGGGCACCCTATAAAGAAAAAGAAGTAGAAAAATTAGTTGTAAAATACGCAAAATCTGGTAAAAATCAAAGCGAAATTGGTATGATTTTGCGTGACAGTTATGGAATCCATAGTGTGAAAGCGTTATCTGGCAAAAGCGTCAGCGCCATCCAAAAGGAAAATAATATCACTCCCAAACTCCCCGATGACATCATTGCGTTAATTAAACGTTTGATTAGCATCCATCGTCACTTGGAAACGAATCGACACGACCAAACCGCTCGCCGTGGTTTGATTTTAACCAACTCTAAGATACATCGCTTGGTAATTTATTATAAAAAATCAAAGACACTTCCCAAGAATTGGGAACTCGATCAGACAAAATTAAAAATGTATGTGGAATAGATCTACATTTTTTTTCTTTTTTTCAATCTTTTTTTACAAAAAATATCCCCATAAATATTTTGAAAGGTTTATACTCCTAAAAAACAACAAAGAAAAATAAAAAAAAATAAAAAACTAAAAGTAAAAAATATTCTTTATATAGTGACGGACAAAAATAATTGAATATTATCGGCCGCCACTATATCCCGAAGGACACAACTTTCTAATCAACTATTTGTGTCCTTCGTTACAACATCGATTTTATTGTTTCAATGTTTCCAGCAATATCTTTTCCTTTCTTGGTTAGCTCAAGCAATTTTAAGCGTCCTTCTTTCTTAAAATTAATCAATTCTGCTTTTTGCATTTCTTGCAGAATCTTTACTACATGACTGTACGTACAGTCAATTTGCTTTGCTAACACTGATGCATATACTGCATCATTTGCATTCTTCAGTTCTACCAGCATCATTGCCGGTTTTTCCCTGAAAAATACGTCAAAAATTACTTTCTTTTTATTCACGGTTACGCCCCCCAAAATCATCTCCCACCTCGTATAGATTTTTTTGAATAGGTATATTTAAGCATTTATTAACCATAATATGTATTTTTCAATGTATCTATTATATAAACATTCCGCCTCTGTTTTTCGCTATTTTAATGCTTTTTAAATCAAAGTAAATCTACCTCTATAAAAATTTGGATTTCTCATCTTAAAATCCGATACCCTTTTAAGACACCCCTTCCCTTAAATGTCTATGGTTTCCGATCGTGTCAAAGAATTCTTCCCCTATCCTCTTATTCGTGACAGCCAATCAACGTTAATGCAAGATATGGAACAAGCTCTGGAACAGCAAAAAATCATTCTTGCCCACGCTCCCACCGGTTTAGGCAAAACAATTAGCGCCCTTGCTGTTGCTCTGCCCTACGCACTTGAAAAAAAGAAAACAATTTTCTTTCTTACCAATCGCCACACTCAACACGACATCGCTTTAGAAACATTAAAAGCTATTCAAAAACATACCGGCAAAGAAATAAAAGTTGTTGACTTAATTGGCAAACGCTTGATGTGTTCTCAATCTATTGCCCAACTATTCGGCAACGATTTCTCCGAATATTGTAAACATATTGTTGAACATGGCGAATGTGAATTTTACAATAAAGTGTACTCTAAAAAAGCACTTACTGTTGAAGCCAAAGACATGCTCAAAAAAGTACAAGCCCAAGGCCCATTGAAAGTCGAAGAACTTAAACTCTTCCTTGAAGAATCAAAAATGTGCAGTTATGAAATCGCCATGAATCTTGCCAAAGATACAAACGTTATCATTGGCGATTATAATTACGCTTTCCATCCTTTTGTCCAAAGCACTATTTTAAACAAAATACAAAAAGAACTTGAAGATCTCATTGTTATTGTCGACGAAGCCCATAACTTACCTTCTCGTATTACTGACATGCTTAGCCATTCTTTAAATAGTAACATGATCAAGAATGCATTAATCGAAGCAAAAAAATTTCGTTATGATGGCTTACTCATCTGGCTGCAAGATCTCATGCGTATTCTTACACATCTTGGTGATTTTTCCCAGAATGAAGAAAAAGAACATAAACTTGAAAAAATTGAATTCATACAACGCATCAAAAACATCATTGACTACGACACTTTAATCAACGAAATTCAAATGGCTGCCGATGAAATCAGAAAAAAACAACAAAGAAGTTATCTTGGCAGCATCGCGTCATTTCTCGAAGCCTGGAAAGCTGAAGACGAAGGCTATGTTCGTTCTATCACTGAAAAACGCAGCAAATTTGGCCCAGTAATCTCTTTAAATTACGACTGCCTTGACCCGCGCATCATTACCAAAGACATCTTTAGTCGCATCCACGCCGGCATGTTGATGAGCGGTACCCTCCAACCACTATTCATGTATAAAGACTTACTTGGAATCGAAAGTACACGAGCCCAACTTGGCAATTATCCCTCCCCTTTTCCTCCTGAAAATAAGATCACTATAATTGTTCCAGAAACAACAACAAAATACACCTTGCGCGGTTCTGCCATGTACCAACAAATCGCCCAGAAATGCTCTGAATTCGCTAATGTAATCCCTGGTAATATCGCTTTTTTCTTTCCCTCCTATGACATTCGCGACCAAATCTGCCCCCTTCTTGATAGCCCCAAACAACGCTTCTGGGAAAAAGCCGAAATGACTAAAGAAGACAAAGAAACCCTCCTCACTCAATTCAAAGATGCCAAACATCTTGGTGGCTTGCTTCTGGGCGTTTGCGGTGCCAACTTCGCCGAAGGTATCGATTTCCCTGGCGATATGCTCCAAGGCGTCGTTATCATCGGCCTCCCCCTCGCTAAACCCGACCTTAAAACACGAGAAACAATTCGCTACTACGACACCAAATTCGGCAAAGGCTGGGATTATGGCTATACCTTTCCTGCTTTAAACAAATGCTTCCAATCCGCAGGTCGTTGTATCCGCTCAGAAACCGATAGAGGTGCCATCATCTATCTCGACGAACGCTTCGCCTGGCAGAACTATTTCAACTGCTTCCCTAAAGAAGGCTTGAGGGTCAGTAAAGACTATAAACGACTATTGGAAGAATTTTTCACTCCTCAACGAAAAATCAATCTCAATTAACCTCCTTCTCGCAACCAGTATACAAAAACATAACATTTATATACTTATTGTGCTTTCTCTACAAATAGTGGGAAAAAGAGATCCCATTGATAGATGTTATAACGTGGGCTCCAGCAGGATTCTACCATCCTCACCCCCTCAGATAGGGAGCCTACGTATTTTTTGCTTTAAGTAATTCTGAATTAATCTTTAAAAAAAGAATGAGTATACGCAAACCATGCCGCTCCATATAAACTTGCGTGATAATTCGTAATGACATTCACAGGTATTTGCTGTAGTATCGATTTCATTTTAATCGACTGCATAAATTCATCATTAAATACATATTCTTCAAATAGCCGTGGATATTTCGCCGCAATTCCCCCCGCAAGATATACTCCCCCTAATGATAACGTATCCAACGCAAAATTTCGGGCACAGCGTGCATACAATCGTACAAATAAATCCACGGCTTTACAACACACTTCCTCACTCTTTTTATTTTCCATAATTGCCTGAGGGGAAGTAAATAGTCTCTCCCTCTTTAATTTTTCCACAAAAAAATCATATATCCTCACAAGCCCATCTCCCGAAAGCACATCTCCCCATGCAACATACTGCCACGCATATTTCAAACACAGATAATGAACCAGCTCCCACTCTTCTTTCATCTGCACCACCGCTGAAGAATGTCCCCCTTCCGATGCTAACGGAATATATTCGTTTTGTCTTCCATCCCACACCACGATTGCTTTTCCTAAAAAAGTTCCTGCCCCCAAGACCGCTTTTATTCCTTTCTCCTCTTCTTTTCCTTCTTTTACACAATGTAACTGTAATGACTCCGGCACATTTAACGCATATCCTAACGCTGCAAAATCATTAATCAACGACAAAGGAAACACGTTTGGGAGGCAATCCAGCTGAATATCCCACGGCAGATGTGTAATTTTACAATAATTCCCTGATTCTGTTATTGGCCCCGCCACAGCAAAACAGCCCGCTGTAAAAGTAAGACCATATTTTTGTTGTACATACTCAACAACCTCTTTGAGACAAGAGGGAAATGAAGTAATTAATTTACTTTCTGTATGAAGCGTCAACAGAAGTATATACTTTTGATTATCAGAATCATATTGAACAACGCCAAACGTCGTATTCGTACCACCTATATCTGCAACTAAAAAATGTTCTCCTCTCATAACCAGAATAGAAACATACACCTTTTCTTCAAACGCTAAACCCATCATCTTCACATCAACGACAAATCCTTCGTAATCTTATCAATCACCTTTTCATCATCTGGCCCAATACCTACACACGTTCTCGTTCCTGGCTCAACGACAGTATGCCCCGCATCCGTAATCAGCACTGCTTTAATCCCCGCATCTTTCGCTTTCTGAAAATATAACACTAACTCTTTCTCATCTTTTACTTTCAACACAATCTTTGGCATCCCTTGATCACACCACCCTTTCACTTTCTTCTGCTCCGACGCTAACACTGCCTCCACCGCTGCATGTGCCGCTTGCGCCGCTAACTTCCCTTTTGGCAGCTGTAAATCCGCTCGTGCTAAAATAACTTGTTTGTATTGAACCATTTTAGAAGAGAAAATATTCTAAGTTTAAAAAACTACGTATCTAAAAAATATTTTCAAATTATTAATCCAATTACATCTTCGTATAACTTTCTTTCGTAACGAGATAAGAACAATCATTTCCTTGACAATCTTTATTCTGAACTCTATACGAATCAGGATAACATCGTTGCTGTAACACCTGTACATACATATTCTGAACAAGAACATCTCGTAGTTCCATCGAACAATACGCAGGAATAAATTCTTTGATTTCTAGTTTTGTTTCTGCACTTTTATCATTCAGACAACTAACCAAACTCACACTTAACGCCATTGTCAATGTACAAATTGATTTTGCCATAATAAAGAATAAAAATAATAATTATAATAAAAACTTATTGCTTCTCATTCCATTCTTTGTCAAACAAAGTTTGGAAATAATCAACAAAATGCGGTGCTTCAACCCAAACTGCACAATCATACGATTTATGGACTTTGCTATCTTCTGTTAAAAAGAACATCAAATCTTTGTTATCCACAATACAAAATCGTGCATTCGTATTACTCTTGTGCTGCTTCACTTTAGCTATCTTAGCAAACTCGCCAACCATATCTTTATTTGCTGCCACATGGGTAAGCACACGAATATCTACACCAGCTTTTGCTGCTTTTTTCAATGGATTGATTAACTCTTCATGCTTCCGCTCAAGTCCATCTTTGGAAGTCATAATTGTGATACTTTTCTTTGCATTCTTAATCATGGTCGTCATATGCTCATACGCTTTATCTCGACCACGAAATGCGCCGGATCTATCTGTTGGATCAATTAATTTTATCCCTTCTGTGTGTAATGTATTCAATTCACTTAACACTTCACTATCTTTCAAATTAGTAAGCATTTTGCTGCGCACATCTGCTTCTTCCGAAACTTTCTTTTTCACACGTTCGACAACTTCCGCAGGCGGTACTGCTAAATATTTGATCGGTTTACCAACTTTTACGATAATAAATCCTTTCTTTTCTAGTGATTCTAAAACATCATAGGCTCGTGATCGGGGTACATTAGAAATATCTGATAATTCTCCTGCAGTAGAGACACCTCTGCTCAATAACGCAACCCATAATTTGGATTCATAACTATTCAGACCAAAGTCTTTGAGTCGGTTTAAAAAATCTTTTTGTACAATCATTGTGTTTTTTCCCCCATTGTATTGGAACTAACACCTACACGAACCAGAACCCCTTTCCGAATTAATTACTCTTAATCTTGATTATATAGCTTCAAAACACCTATTCTTTATAAATCTTTCGTCAAGTTTAGTACTTTATAGTAGTGTCGTAGTGAACAACAGTTCTGGAATACAGGTTCAGTTTTTGGTGTTATCGTCGCCATCTACTGTAAATAATCGGCTATCTTTCACCTGAAACAACCCTATTCGCGCTCCCGCATCCAACCATCCATGCGCATAATTCAACGCCGCAAACGCAAGTACATAATCTTCTTTTTCCCGAAAAAAATACTCTGCATCTTGATAATATCGCGACGCCATATCAAAAAAATCTTTTGCTTTTTCTAGGCGAGAACTATCCAACGCCATCTTTGCTTTCGCTAATGCTTCTGACGTAATTGAAAAATATTTGTTCAGTTTTTCTAAAGTAATTATAGTATTCATTATTCTCAATATATCCTGTCGTAAACACTTTCTCAAAAACAACCCAGAAAAATATTAAATAAAAAAACTACTTACACTTTTCGTACCGGTCTTTTTACCGTAATCGGCAACACACCCTCTTGAAATTCCCGTTGGGCAATCTCAATTGTACCATAATTCATCTTTTCCAGTTCTTCAACACTCAGTTTCACTAAAAATGGTGCTCCCATTGACAGCTGTAATGCTCTCGAACCAATCATGCGCGCCCGTTCATACTTCGTATAATGCATGATATCTGCTTGTGTTTGCAATGCTTGTTTTTTCATAGTGTCACATCCAAAGCTTTATTTTAAAAACTTATTCAATTCCCCGCGTAAAAAGCGTGCTTTCTCCACTGCTAAATCGATAATTTTTGAAATTTCATCTGAAGTTAGAGGTGCAGGTCCGCCTTTCTGTAACGCTGAAATCACACCATGATCATCAGTGGTAACTGTTAAACGTGCATCATACGCTTCTTCTTCCTCAAGCGTCGGATCAACAAGTAAATTTCCGCCTATTTTATAGACTGTAACTGGTACTGG
>CAYSCV010000005.1:0-11401 GCA_964429715.1 uncultured Methanosarcinales archaeon | reverse complement strand
GGTACTGGCTCTTTTAACAACGGCAATTTCTCTTTTGTTTTATGCTTGTAATCAATCGCGCCCGTAGTTGGATCAACTGTTGGAAAGTACGCTGATTTTAACGCTGCCAATGCTGCCATACCTGCTGCATCAAACAAATTTCCACTATCATTGATTGTGATAATATCAACCGTAACAAACCATGCTTTCTCACCAGCTTTGACACACAATTTCTTTAAATCAATTGCTTTTGCTTCCCGAATACCCCGATCAATTACTCGCGCTAATTCAATTGCTTTAATGGACGGTGGCCCTGACTCATAGTCTGGATTGGATAACGGCAATAACTCCGCATTAACCATAATCCCACCCTCATCAGGCGTGTCATTATAGGTCTTTTCTATCGCTAATTTTACTCCTGCCATGACAACCGTATCACCAATTTGTACTTTGGCTGAACCTTCTGCCGTCCAGGAAATATTTAATTCAACATGAATTGGTTTACGATATTCTGTCAAACCTCTCATATCTAATCTCTTGCCTTGTGCCGCAAGTTGAGCAATCGTATCTTTGTTTACAATCATAGGACATCACTTATTTAATTATTCTTTTGCAAATTTACTTTTGAGTGCTTGCACTTGCACTTGATGAATTTTTTCCGATACCGTTTTTGCCATCTCGATAGCTTTCATTAAACTTTGTTTCGAAATCTCGCCATCCATCTGCAGCAATGTAATCTCTTTTCTCGCATGTGTTATCGCAACTGGGATATCTGACACAATTGCTGGATACGCTTCTTCATCGTAATTTAAATCCGCAACAACCGTGCCATCAACTTCTCCAACCGCAATCGCACTCACCATATCTCTCATGGGAATACCTGCATGCGCAAGTGCCATTGATACGGCCGTAATTGCTGCACATCTCGTTCCTGCATCTGTTTGTGGCAAATCTACATAAATATCAACAACCGTATTTGGAAAAGCCGACAAATCAATCACCGGCTGTAATGACTGCTTCATGACCAGAGATATTTCTTGTGATCGTCTATTTCCCCCAGGTCGAATTCTTTCTCCCGATCCAGAAAACGGCATCATACTATAATGACATCTGATAATCCCTGTTTTTGGATTCTGCAAAAACTTAGGAAACAATTCTCGTGGCCCATATACTGCTGCATATGCTACCGTATTTCCCATCTTGAAATACGCTGAACCATCCGCATTTGGTATAACTCCCACTCTTGCTTCCATCGGACGTAACTCATCTAGTTTTCGTCCATCAACGCGTTTTGTGTAAACCATTGTACTAATTCTCCTCCAAAAACTTGCCCACTCGCTCAGTTAACCCTTCTAAATGCGACTTCTCTTCAACCAACTTGATTGCTAACTCCGTTCGATACTCATTTTCTGGCGTTCCTTTTACCCAGATTAAACCATTCTGACCAACTGTAATTTCACAGCCTGTCTTTTGTTTAATCATTGAAATCATACTTCCCTGCTTGCCAATAACACGAGGAACTTTCTGAGCATTCACACGAATAACTCTGCCGCCTGTAATTTTATATAAGCCCGGTTCTTTCATGGTCAAATCAATAAGATTTTGTGAAGTAACATTCACAATATTAACCACAATATAATCTTCAATCGCCAGAATTTGACTTAAATCCTCTTCTTTCTTGACAAATCGTGTTGTCGCATCTTTCACATTGAGAAACGCCGAATATGCTGTCGCCGTATCCACTCTCCAACCCGACATTGTGATATCCGTCACGCGACCGATAATTTTATCACCAATCTTAGGCACATATGGTCCTGCTAAAGGCGTAATTCGTATAACTCTTCCTGACACATTCACTAACCCCATGACTTTGGCATAAATTTTATCCTCATCTCTATAGGTATTATCTCCTGGCAGAAAATCCATTCCCTCTGCTAACGCTTCTCCGGGAATAACTACATCTCGTTCTGTTACAATAATTGCACTCATGTTTTAAAAAATTCTTCGTTTTGATTTAGACAGCCCGCTCGATTATAAACGCACGAAAGCCTCCGACGAAGATAGTCTTTTCTTCCTCCAACTCTTCACTATTTAAAGCTCTATTTAAAAAGGTTTGGGTGCTGATATGGTGTTTTCTTGTTTGTGATATAATTCCTGCAAGTTTAAGGTGGAGAAGCGTTCTACAATCTCAAAGAGCTGAGAAAAGGTACAGGGTTTGAATGCAATGCCGGTTTTCGTGCAGAGTTCTTGGGTTACAATGTTACTTGTGTGAAATGTACCGGTGGATGAGAATGCTTCACCAAGATCTCGCAGAGCACAAGAGATGTAGAACGTACTTGTCCAGAAAGGGTTTGTGCCATATTGTTTCCAATAATGCTCGCGGATATCTTGAGGGGTTGGAAAAAGATGATCAAATGCGATTTTGGAAGATTGAAAGTCAAGAAATTTTTCAGCGGCATAAGGATTTTCTTTTTGAAGTGTATTGTAGATTGTAAGATATGATTGAAGAACTTCTTTTATCTCTTGGGGGATGTCTTGGGTTAGAGTTTCTTGCCAGAGCATAAGATGTTGGTGATTATCTTCTTTTGATGAGACGAATTTTCCATCAATGGCATCGTTGTCTGAAGAGAGTTGACCATACATTGATTCCATGCAGATATTACGCTGCTGTTGTGTTGATAAGTTTTGGAAAAAACCTAATTGTGCTGTAAGATCAGCGATTGTGCCATTTTTACAGGTAAGGAGAGGATATTCTTTGGTGGTTTCACGATGTGATACTTCGCAGAGGCCGAATTCTTGGGCAGCGTAGATTTGATTGTCTGCATCAACACCGGTTTCATGACGAAGATAGAAGTTCATGCCGCCGGTGTAACGAGTAAAAATAAAAGTGGATTCAAGGAATTGCTCCTCAGAAAAATAGTGAATTGTTGCTTGCAATTCTCCTTGGGGTGTATTTTTGATGTATAAGATCTGTTCGCATTCGATGGCGTCAAGAAAACGTTCGCCGCTGCGTAGAGAAAGAATACGATCTAAGACTTCTTCTTGCGGCAAGCGATGGAGAGTTTTAAAAGGGATTTTGTTATTTGGAAGGATGAACGCTTCTGGTTCGATGGTTACGGGCGAAACGGTCTGCCAATCGATGAGGTAGGTTGAGGTTTCTGTAGGAATAAGCACGATTTCATGAGCCATGGCGGTGCCTTGATAATTTTCTAACAGACAATATTCTACGTCTATGCCAAGCACTTTTAATATTAAATAATTTTTTAATGCTTCTTCAGAACAGAAACGTTGGTGTTTGACTTCACTTGGGTAGCGATACCATTTACCATCATGAATCGCTTCTTCCCACCCATAATTTTTATCACTAAAGAGGTTGGCAACGTGTTGACAGAGATCTTCAAGTGTGCCGGATGATTTTTGTAAAATAAGATCGGCTTGGGCGAGCAAGAATTGTTGTTCTGTTGCGGGAAGGTTTGCAAGAATACTATTTGCGTTTTGAAGTGGAAAGAGCATTATCGTTTGAGGTAGGTTGCAAGATCGGGGTGGTTTGGAACAGATGAGAGGATGCCAGAAGGTGGTGCGCCGCTGGCGTTTGATCTTTTTTGTGGGCCTCTTAGATGACTCAGAGCAACGTAATGGTCGTTAAGGCCAAGATCCATACGAGGTTTTGAAACTTGAGGAAATATGGGTCTTTCTGTTGCTAATGGTTTAGCAGGAGTTAATGGAAACGAAAGTTGATATTCTGTTTGTAATACTTGTTCTAAGATGCCTAGGGTTTCAGAAGTGACATCATTTTGGGTGAGATACGGTTTTGAATATTGTGCTAATCCTTCGACGGTTTTCACACCAAGATAGTTGATTAAAGTTAGGGTTTCACATCGAGCGGTGTCGTCTTCGATGCGACGCAGTAAGCCGAAAATGGGGTGAGGGGTTGTCATGGAGGTGATAGTAATGATATCAGTTTATAAATTTATCTCTTAAAAGTAGTACTATTCTGGTTGGGGAATTAGGTTTACTTATTTTGGTTCACAAAAATTACCTGTGTTTGTTCTGGCAAAATATCTTTTTCTTGCTCTGTAAAAAACTTTGCCAAGGTAATATTAATTATACAAACCTTTATATTTTCCATTAAGAAAGCTAGTGAGATGGTACATTTAGAAACACTAAGAGAAATGGAAAAGATGTTCACATCGAATCTGCAAAGCTACATCAAAGACCATCCTGGCAGCTATGTTGTAATAGAATCTAAAGCCGGAGAATTAGATGCTACATTTTACAATTCTAAAAAAGAATTAAACCATGCGGCCGCAAAATATAGGGGATTAATTGGCGCAACCTATTTTTCCCAGAAAATCCCAACAAAAACCCATCGATTTAACCAAAACAATAAAACATTTGATTGTATTGATGAATACGTTACGTTCTGCCCTAACGATAATGACACCAAATTGGTGCTTGATAGTGGCGTTTCATCAATGAATCATGCCCAAAAGAAACGATATGAAGAACAAGCTCATTGCCCTGATTGCAACTATCAAGTATTTCGTAAACCTTCCCTTCAACGCATTCGATCATTTGAAAAGAGCCTGGAAGAAATAATTGTAGGCTAACTCCCATCTCTTCACCCAACCAACTCTGCCAACTCAATTTTCTTCCTTTCTCATATAAAAGAATCCGCTAAATGCAATAACCAAAATTCCTAATACTGCATACTCATCCCATTCTGGAACCGAACTACTACTTGATGTACTATATGTCACTATTCGACTCGTTGAACCACTACTCGATGCCGAACTATCCTTCGCTGTCACAAAATAAGAATATGTACTCTCACTTAACGTAGAAGTTATATTCTGATTCTGTGCGACATAAAATTCCCATTGCGTCGTATTCAATTTACGTAAATTCGAAACATATAACTGATAAACTTCTTGATTCGATAATCCTCGATTATAAATTCTAACATCATCAATACTTCCATTAAAAAACTCATTTCCTCCATCGACATCTCGCCCAATATTCAATGGATTGTTATTATCCACATTATGTGCTGATGTTCCCGAGATATTCAATAAGCCATTCACATACAACCCCGCCGTTGTCCCCACTCTATTTAGTGTCACAAAAACCCACTCATTCAAATGTTGAGAGAGGTTATACGTTGACAACAAATTCAATGTCCCCTGTCCTGTTCCTTCTAGATACGTTTCTAATCTTCCATTTGATACCTGTACCTCAAAATTCCCTCCTCCTGATACTCGTTTTACAATCAACTGTGCACTACTAGAATAAGATAAACTACTTGCATTAACCCAAAAACTCACTGCAAACCCTCCCGTTCCAAAATCTAACGACGAAACGTCCGGAACAGACACATAATCATTAATCCCATCCAATTGTATTGCTGATCGATATTTCCCCGACTGCATATACGTTGCCCCATTCACAAACGTTCCATTATTTTTATATCGAGTCATATCAACAACATACGTCGCATTATCCCCTAACGAACTTTGATTGTCAAAATTAAATAACACCACAAACGAATCATTAAATAATGTATAATTTGTTCCATTCCAATTATAAATCAACTTTTTAAGATCAGATTCCACGATTGTCGTGTTAATTGTAACTGGAATACTTGTCACCGTCGCTCCATCACTTGGAGTTGGCGAAGTATACGTTACCGTTGGCACCGCCAAAACAAAACTACTCAAAGATAAAACTAACAGCACTAATTTTAACACCTCTCTTAGACCAACCATAATCATCTAGTATCCTATTTAAAGAATATAAACATTTCGCTTTTATGAATCCAAAAAATAATTTAAAAAGTAATAAAAAATCTACTTCACTAACTTCTTCAATTCCTCATCAGACAGCTTCGTAAACCGCTTCGTCATATCAACATACGCCGCATCTACACGTTCAACATTGAATTCCTCTTTTAAGAATTCTTTCATCAATGACAAACCTAACTTCAACCCTTCATCAATACTCATATTTGGTTTGTAACGCTTCAATAACGCCGCTTCAATTTCTGTATCTCCCTCTCCAATCGCAATCGCTTTGTATTGGAAATACAACCCATACGGCTCCGTTAAAAATAATTTAACTGATCCATCTTCCTCTACACCACCAACAAGCATCGACACCCCAAACGGTCGTAATCCTGCTGATTGTGTGCAAATCTGCTTCAAATCACACATATCTTTCACAATCGTCAACACATCAATCTTTGAATCATACGTTACCGCATGCTGCTGCGCTTTCAATTGCGCCCGATCAACTAATACACGAGCATCTGAAATAATCCCTGCCGCTGCTGTCGCAATATGATCATCAATCTTAAACATCTTCTCTATTGCCTCTGGCACCATTAATTTCGACGTAATTCGCTTATCAGCAATAAAAACAACGCCATCCTTACACGCGATACCAATTGCCGTCGAACCTTGCTTCACTGTCTTCTTAGCATATTCTACCTGTAATAACCTGCCATCCGGAGAAAACATCGTAATACTTCGATCATACCCCATCTTATCAACCATCTGTTGTTGCGGATTCTTATTCATTGTCGTTACACCTCATATTTAAAATATTAATTTCTTTTTTTAATTCTTATTTTTTCTTCAAAACTTTTATTCCGTATACTTCCCTATCCCTTTCAACGTCCCGGAAGTAATAATAGACCTTACAAGTACGCTCTGGTTTTTAATCCTTTTGATTAAAATCATCGCCGACTTAACTTCATCCACCCAATTGTGCGCCACTTTCAACACAAATCGCGGCTCTTTCCACTTCTCTTTTAAGAACATTGGTTCCGCCTTCGCAACGCCTAACTGCCCTAAAAATAACAATAACCCTTTCTCAACCTCTTGCTGTACATCCTGCATACTTAACGGCTGTTCCCCCTGTACCTCAAACACAATATATCTCTTCTTATGTCGCAGCGAAGGTTGGAGTTTCATTATCTTCTTCTTGTACAGCCGAAATTATATAAATATAGTGGTTTATAGATTGTTACTTAAAAGTAAATAAAATAGGAAACATTTATAAATAAATGAAGAATATTTTCTTTATAACTATTAAATAGGTGAACTACATGACATTAGAAAACATTACTGGAAATTTATCAGAAGCATACAAACAATGCGTTCCCAGCACCATGCTCTGCGTCGACCAATTAATGACCGCACGTCGAACCAACAAAGAGTTACGTACTCAATGGTTTTACACTGCAGATGGTGAAGTCTATTCTGTAGATAATGGCACACCAACTTTACGAATAACCAGAGAATCAACCAATCCTGTTTTCAATCATCTTGAAGATGATGTAAATAGTTCTTATGAACAGTTAGTCCAGACAGGTAATTATCAAGTGCTTCTAGCTGACTTTGACGCAGTAAAAGCAGCGGCAGACACTGTCACCATTAACTTGACCAAATTAACATTGCAAGGCAATGATAAAAAAGGGTGTTATCTCGCAATTTCTACAACAAAATATGACCAATTAAACTCACAAGAACGTGTATTAGCAGAACGGGTGTACGGTCAAGGCACTGATTTTACTGAGAACATGAAAATACTTAGCGACGCAAGTATTAACGAAACAAGAATACATGTATTGAATCCTGAATACGTTAAAACGAATGCAAAAAACAACCCAGTGGGGCGGGCGTCTTGGCTGAGTAGTTTCGGCAGTAGTTCCTATTTCGGTGCCGGTGGCCGTTACATAGATAACAACTTCCGCGTGCGTGGGGTACGTCGTGAGGGCGAACGAAGTGAGCCTATGCGCCCGCAGGGCGACGCTGCAAAAAATGAAGCAGTTCCCCCCGTTGCAGAAGCTCCATTAGAAGTAAAATCTCCCCTTCTGGAAGATATTTTATCTCTAGTAAGACCTTATGTGGCAGAAAAATTATTACCTGAATTAGAACAACAATTAGGAAACTTATATAAACAATAATCTTTTCTTTTTCTTGTCTCAGCCTCCGCATAGGAGTATACTGGACTACACGCTCTGATGCCAAGACGTATGGCGACATCGTTATAAAATCTTTTGCCTAGACACGTTCTAGAGCAGATAAGACAGTCTCAACAGAAATGAATGGGCAGTGCATCTACAGTATTCAGAGCTATTCGTGAGGCGGGCTTCGTGGCTGAATAATTTCAACAACAACTCTAATTTCAACGCGAATGATCGTAATATCAATAACAACGACCGCCTCCGCGGAATAGACCCGTGTGCTGCCATCAGCTCATTTTCTGCTCTTTGCAAATACAATTCAGCCTCATCACTCATCTTTTCGTCCTCGTATTAGATTACAATACTCAATAAACCCATAATAAATAATACAATTTTTATAAATTTGCTTGCCTACATTTTCATATTCCACATTTAACATTTCCAATAACTCATTTCTTGTAAAAATGTGATAATCTATCTGTTTTATCTCTCTTCGTTTCACCGTTTCCAACAGTGGAGCTATCTCTTTTTTAATCAATTCAGATTCCACAATAACTGCGGCATCTAAATCTGACTTCTCAGTAGTTTTACCCCTCGCATAGCTCCCAAAGATAATTAAAATAAAGAAGTTGGTTTGTTTGGAAATTTTTTTTTGTATCTCTGCTAATATTTTTTTCGGAAACTTTCTGTTGTTCATTTCCAACTCATTAATCAAATTAAAATAAGACAAAGTGATGTTATTATCAAAGTTCAAAGAATACGTCGTCACATCCCCTATCATTTTTGTTTTTACTAAATATTGCTCTTTGAACTGTTTAAGGGCGATTTGAACGATATTATTTGATTTTTGTTTACTTTGCTCTTTGATTTGTTTAAATGTCAAACTACCACAGAGATCTTTTTTGAAGACACCTAAAATTATTAATTGTTGTTTCGTGAGCATGTTACCTATTATTTGGTATTGTTTTACCTATAAATAGGTTAACTACTATAAAAACATTATGGTTATTTATCCCAATTATGACTAACCCTACTCCACCACTTCTTCATTCTGGATACGCACATGCTCCTCTTTTGCTTCCTGCTCACTAATCACTCGCTTCTGTGGTGGCGGCGGCAAACTAACATCCACTTTCGCTTTCTCCACCAACTCAATGCTTCCAAACTTTCCCGCCGATAACTGCCTCTCAGAACGAAACTCAGCACACCAGCCATTCACAACTTTAATTATATCTCCCTGTCCAACTTTCTCAATATCCTCATTCCATAAAGTAAGTAATATCGTTCCGGAATCATCCTGTAACTTCGCTGTGCATACTCGCCCTTCTTTTCCAAACTTATTAAATGTCCGCACATCTTGCTTCTCTACAACTGTCGCCGTCACTTCAATCTTCCCCTGATTTGCTTGCACATCACTAATCTTCATTTTCCAATACCTCGCTCTAACTTCTCTTTCACTGCATTTAACGCTGTCTGAAACTTTCGTTTTTCTCCCTCAGACAATTCCTCAAACACTTTCTTTGCTTCCTCATACTTTGCTTGTAACTGTGACATTGTCCCTTCCCCCAATCTTTCCATCATCCGCTCCAGCTTCTTTGCCGCTTTCATTTTTGCTTCAATACTCTCCCGTAACTTTGTAACAGACGTATAAACATTCGCTTTCTTATGTTCGGGCAGTTTCAAATATAATGTATACACCTCTTGATACAAATCCTTCAACTCCTCAATTGCATATTTATGCAAATTCCAGGTCAACAAATACAATTTTCGTCGAAACGTTCGTTGCGGTGATATAATATGAACATACACATACACTAACGCTCCCAGCACCGTCAATACCGCTAATCCTAATGCAATTAATGTAACTCGCTCATCATCTGCCACATATGCCAAACCTACTAATAATAACAGCCCAACTACTAAGAACATAATCGGCAAATGATACACTTTCCCTTTTTTATTCTCTATCATCCTTTCACTCAATAATAAACCCATTTATTCTCCCATATATTTCGAATATAAATAATCTTTCAATTTTTCAATAGCTATTCGCTCTTGCGTCGTACTATCTCGATCCCGCACCGTCACACAATTATCCTGCAATGAATCAAAATCTATCGTTATACAATAACGAACCCCAACCTCATCAGCGCGTGCATATCGTCTACCAACTGACGCCGTCTCATCATAAAAACAACTATATCCTTCTTTCAAATCAGTATACACCCTTCTCGCTAACTCTACAATCTCCGGCTTATTTTTCACAAGCGGTAACACCGCACAATAAAAAGGCGTTACTTTATCTGGCAGCTTTAACACAATATTCCCTCGCTCTTTGTCATTCTCATAATTCAAATCTAATAATAAATACACATTTCGATCTACTCCAAAACTCAACTCTAACACATGTGGGATATACTTCTTCCCGCTCTCCTCTTCTAACACTTCCATACTCTGTTTTGACACTCGTTGATGTCCAACTAAATCATGATCTGTTCGGTAATGTAGCCCTCCCATCTCTGTAAAGCCATGCTCACTCACATTCACTTCAATATCAAAATGATACTTATTATAAAACGCTTTCTCTTGATCACTTAACTGATACAACCTAAATTTTTCTCGCTGCACTTTCAATTGCTCTAAATAAAACTGTTGAATCTTCACTAAATGATATACATAAAATTGAGGCAACTTTTTTTTCACTAACTCTGCTGCCGTCCTCTCAACTACTTTTCCCCCCGCTCGATCCTCTTCTAATAGCACACACAACTTATACCTTGCCACACTTTCAAAATCTGGATGTTCGGTAATCTTTTCTGGATTGAAAAAAATCTGCAGCTCCGCTTGTGTAAACTCCCGTTGCCGTAATGTAAAATTTCGTGGGGAAATTTCATTTCTGTATGCTCGACCGATAACCGCTAACCCTAACGGCATCTTCTTTCGTTGCATCTCATGCTGCTGCTTAAAATTCACATACGGCGTCTGTGCTGTTTCCGGTCGTAAATACGCTTTATTCGCACCACTAACTCCCATTTGCAACGGAAACATCATATTTAACACCGTAACCGGCTTAAAATCACTCTTACATTGCGGACATTTCAACTTGTGCTTCTCAACCAGTGCAGTCAATTGCTCTGGCGTAAACCCTTCCGTTCTCTCTTTAATTTGTTTCGTCACAAAATGATCTGCTCTATCCCCAAACTCACATTTTGAACATTTAATAATCGGATCGATAAAATTTTCCAAATGCCCCGATGCTCGAAACACATTCTCATGCATCACATTTGACCCTTCAATTTCAAAATAATTATCGCTTAAGCTCAAAAAATACTTCCGCCATACCTTCTCAAAATTATGCTTCAATAATGTTCCAAGGTGTCCATAATCATACAATCCCGCAATTCCTCCATAAATCTCACTTGCAGGATACATAAACCCCTTCTTCTTGCAAAACGT
>CAYSCV010000004.1:0-31984 GCA_964429715.1 uncultured Methanosarcinales archaeon | reverse complement strand
ACATAACTGCCACCGTTATTATTTGTTCCTGAGATAAAAAGATCATCAATCCCATCACGACTCATATCTGCTATTGCTAATCCTCTTCTATCCCCTAAATAGGCAGTTGGACTATCAACCCATAATGTTACATTAACTTGGGTGAGTAAATTATAAGAAGTTAATGGTGTAGGTCTTCCAAACACTACATACACTTCACCACTAGATACATAAGAACTAAATCTATTGGCTGAAGGGGATCCAATTACTATGTCTTTAACTCTATCACCATTTATATCCCCTAATACTATAGCAGCTCCTGTATGGCTGGTTTGATTTATCCCTTTAAATGTGATATTTGCGTTTGATTCAGAATTAAGATTAATTGTAGAAGGAATATTGGACGCACCAAAGATAGTAAATACTCTTCCTGTAGCATCTGATCCTCCATATTCTGCCCCGATAAAAAGATCATCGATGCTATCATTATTAAAATCACCTGTTGCTAATGCTGAACCTAATTGGATGCCTCCCACACCACCATTTGCACCTAAAATTGTTACATTCGCGGTACTCAAATTTACGGTGCCACTTAATCCTGATCGGCCATAATAAATATATACTTTTCCAGCGCTGGCAACACTATTTGCAGTAGCATCTTTTGCTCCAATAATAAAATCTGTATATCCATCTCCATTCAGATCTCCAAATGCGACTGCTTTGCCAGCACTTTCACTTGCGGCAACGCCATTTAGAATTATATCAGAAGCACTTAAATTCGTGCCAGGGACGAGGATTTTTCCATCACCGATTTGTTGGATAATTGGATGAGATGTAGCTACATTATTATCTAATTCAATATTTAGTGCAGGATTAGAATTTTTATTTGTGATTTGGGGTGAATTATTAATTTTATTTACTGGGGTATCTGAATGTATATTTGATATTGGATTTTCAATTTTTATTGGTTCAATAGTTGTTGCATCAACGGAATTATTTTCTGCATCTGGCACCGCAACTATATTTCCTACAGTTGAAACTGCGGCACCTGTAAGATTATTTTGTTCTTCGAGTTTTAGAAAAAATCCTCCCATTAATAGTATTATACCTATGAAAAGTAATACTACTAGCGCCTCTTTTTTCGGTACAGACATTTAAAGCGAAGGAGGGGCTTTTTGTTTATAAATGTTGGGATTATCTCACGTCTTCAAAAAAATGAAAAAGAAGGATTTAAAAAGGTCAAGTGTTTTCTTTTTGGTAGGTGTTATGAATGTTAGTATTTGGTATTGATATTCCGTTAGTGGAAGTGATATTAGTTGTTGGGCTGATTATATTTATTCTGTTAGTGGAAGCGTTAGTAGTTATTGGAATGCTTATGAATCAGATGAATAAGATGAAGCAAATTATCCAATTACAGCAGAAGATGAGTGAGACGTTACTTGCGGTAAAGAAAGCGGAGTCGGAGTATTTAGAGAAGTTGAAGAAGAGGTAATTTTTTGCTTTGTGGAGATGTTTGGTTTATTTTATGGCGACAGTGTAGAGGTTGCAGAAATAAGAGCAAAGCCTTATAAATAAAACGATGTTTTTATCCAATACTTTAGGGTGAGCAATTATGGGATTACTATTTAAAACGTATAATGGGAAGCATCAGATGCATGTCTGTCGAGAGACTTGGGTAGTTAATAGCAAGCAGGAATTAGATGATGTGTTTAAGATGTTTTCTAAGAAAGAAACGCCAAAAGTAGTGGTACGTCCAGTTGGTGATAAGATTGAATTAGAATTTGCAGATGTTATTGTTGATTGCGGTGAGATTGCAGATGTGAAAGTAAAGTTTGGCTTGCTTGCGGATTTGAAGATGAAGTATCAAAAGTTAGAACCAGCAGTTAAAGTAAAGAAGTAATTTTTGAGGAAGGGATGGTTGGAAATAATTCTGGAAAAAAAAAGTATAAAGTTGTCTATGAGCGAAAGAATTGTATCGGGGCAGGTTCGTGTATTTCGGTATTTCCCGAACGCTGGAAGATGAATTCTCGTGATGATAAAGCGGATTTATTAGGCGGTAAAGAGGAAGTCAGAGGGAAGGATGAATGGATTGTGGAATTTACGCTCGATGAGTTTGAAAGTTTTAAGTTAGCAGCGGATGTGTGTCCAGTGAATGTAATTCATATCTATGATCAGGAGACGGGAGAACAGTTGATTTGATTTCTGCGTTCAATGGTTCTTTTTTTATAAGCTATTTTTTCTAAATTAAACTAACTTAAAGAAAAAAAATAGCCCCGCGCGGACATTCTTACTAGCGTTCGGTGCATTATTGCTCTGGGCGCTACTATTCGAACCGCGGTCAAAGCCTCCAAAGGGCTCTATCCTATTGTGGTCATTTTTATTGTGTCCACTAGACGACGGGGCTATTATAACTTGTTGGCTTTTAGGTGGCTTTATAAAATTTTCTTTTGTTGTTTGCGAAATGTATAAAAAGGTGAGATGTTTGATTTAGGTTATGGTGATTGGGGCGATATTTCTGGAAGCGGGACAAATTGATCCCTTTGCTGTGTTACAGCCGTTAGTAGCTACGTTAGAGCCGTTATTGATTAAGATGGGGCTGATTTTTGGAGGGATTTTTGGGATTTATCTTATTTTATTGGCGTCGAAAGTGTATTTTGAACGTAAAAAAGTAGAAATTTTGAAAGATATTCGATTTGATCTAGACCAGTTGAATAAGCATTATGGATTGCCGTATTCTCCACATAAGAAAGGATGGTGGATGCAATTAGTAGAGAGTGTACAACATAATTTTGAGATGCGAAAAGCGCATAATTCTTTTCAGAAAAGTGATAAAACTAAAAAATAGTAAGTGAAATTAATTATTATCACAACAGTTTGATGCATTTATTGAACTAAGTTATATTTTTCAAATTAGAACTTACGCCACGGTAATAACTTTACAGGGACATGGAAATTTACTTGAGCCACGTTCAAGTGCTTCACGACCAAGTTTAGCTTTGTCTTTGTTTAGGCGTAGTTCCATCAAAGTTTGACCTTCTTTTACACGAGCGGCAGCACTAATTGCTTTTCCATAGGATTTCTGCATACCTGTACTCATACGGTCAGCACCGGCACCGGACGCTAAAGGATTTTCGCGAAGAATGTGAAAAGGATATATTTTTACTCGTAGATGATATTCTTTTCCTAATGCTTTTTCTAGCATTCTGTTTGTGGTCATGCGTCCCGCTTCAATTGCGTTATGACGTACGTTCATACTTGCTCTGGTAGTTAGTAATAATGTTGTGTCGTAGGTTTTTTGTTGTGTTCCCATATCAAATTTGACGATTTTGATGCTCGGAAAGCCACCACGAACGTAGTGTTTCTTAGAAAACTTACTAATTCGAGTGTACGGTCGTTCTAGATTTTGATATGCGGAAAACTTTCGTATTCGTGCCATAACCTGTTAAAAAAGGAGCCTATTTATAAACATTTCGACAGTGGAGTTAGATGCTTTTTTGTGGGAGGTGTTTTGTAGAAGGGGGATGTTTTGTTATGGTGAGTTGTTGTGTAAGCCAGGTTTTGTATACAGTGTTTGGTTGTACGGGGAGTATAGTAATACAGGGGATAGAATAAGGATGTATTTTTTCTACTTTTTCTTGTACCACAACACTATTTTCTGCTGTTGTTTTTACAATCAATACCCATTCGTTGCTTTCTTTGATTTTATGTTTCCACCAGTACATGCTTTGGATGGGGAAAAAGTTGGCGCAGGAGATGAGGGATTGGTTGAGAAGTGTTTTGGCGATGGTTTTTGCGACGTCTTCAGAAGGACAAGTGATATACACGAAAATAAATTTGGTCATGTTATTTTTTATTTTTAATGTTGTTTATGCTTGATTTGAATTCAGTTAATAATTCTCCGTTATCCATCACGATTGAATATGTAATATTATCTAATTTTTTTGCAGTTATATATGAGAGAAATTCTTCTTGTTTTTTGAGATTCCAGGTGGCAAATGATTTCGCGGTGTCACATAAGTAATGGATGTCGCAATGGCCTTCGCGTAAGTCGATATTATTATGGCGAGCGGGATGTAAAGGGCAGCCTAGCTTGGGGGAGGAGGAATCGGATTGAGGATTTGAGAAAGTATTTGTTTGGGTATTATCAAGTTTAATAAGATTACGGCAGACGCCAAAGCGCAGGTCGAATATACTGGCGCGATCTCGAAATTGGATGAATTGAGGAGTTGTTTTGGGATTTGATTCTTTAAATTCTAGGGTATTAAGATGAATAGCTTCGTTGATTTTTTCTTTTTCTGGGAAATCATGGCCGCAGCAGCCCATGCAGCCGCCGTTTTGTTGGCAGAGGATGGTAAAATGATTATTTGTGCGTTCTTGTATCTTTTCTGGCATCTTACATCTCTTCTGGAGCGATGATTCCAAGTAGATTTAGGCCGTTTTCTAGGACTTGGCGTACACCGTCGACTAAGGCTATACGGGCGTGCATTAGTTCTTCATTTTCATTAATTACAGGATGGGCATGATAGAATTCGTTGAATGATTGGGCGAGGTCAAGAAGCAAACGGCATAAAAGGTGGGGTTTGAAATGGGTGGTACTTTCTTCTATGGCGGCGGAAAATTGGAGCAGATATTTAATTATTCTTTTTTCTACGTTTTCAGTTAGGAGTTCATATTTGATGTTTTGGGTTGTTGAATTTTTTGTTATTCCTTTCGTTGTTGATGTAGATGCTTTACGGAGAATAGAACAGGCGCGGGCGTGAGTGTATTGTATATATGGGCCGGTTTCGCCGTCAAAGCTGATGGATTCTTCGGGATTAAAGACCATGTCACGAATGGGATCGGTGCGAAGCAGGAAGAATTTGATTGCGCCAAGAGCGATGAATTCGGCGCGTTGTTGTTTTTCTTTCTCTTCCATGTTTGGATAGCGCAGGGTTACTTCGTTTCTGGCAAGCATGGAGATTTCATCCATGAGGTCATCGGCGTCTACTACTGTGCCTTCTCTTGATTTCATTCTACCACTTGGTAAGTTGACGAGACCGTAGCTGAGGTGATGAAGGGATTTGGCAAATGGTTTTTCCATTAGTTCAAGAATTTTAAAGAGTTGTTTGAAGTGGAGTTGTTGTTCTGAGGCGACGACGTAGATCATTTGGTCGAATTTATAGTCGGTGTAACGCTGCTGGGCAAGGTATAAATCTTGAGTGATGTAGATGCTTGTGCCGTCAGCGCGGAGGATGATTTTATCAGGGATTTTGTAGGTTTCGAGTTTAGCGAGGATAGATTTGTCGTCGTTTTTGATAAAGATGCCTTTTTTTAGGCCTTCTAGGGCAAGATCGCGGCCTTGTTCGTAATGATTTGATTCAAAATATTCTTTTTCAAATGAGATGCCGAAGCGTTTATATGTTTCAGCGAAGCCTTTAAGCACCCAGTTGGTCATTTCTTTCCATAATTTGTGGGTATCTTTGTCTTTGTCTTCCCAGGCTTGGAGCAGCTGCTGAGCTTCGTCTTTGAGTTCGGGGTGTTCTTGCAGGGCTTTGGCGAATAAAACGTAATAGTCGCCAACGAAATGGTCGCCTTTTTTGTCTGGTTTTTTGTTTTTACCCCATTTTTGGTAGGCGAGCATGGATTGGCAGATGTGGATGCCGCGATCGTTGATGATATTGACAGGATGCACCGTGTTGCCACAAAAAGTGGAGAGGCGAGAGATGGCGTTGCCAATGGCCATATTACGCATATGACCTAAATGCAACGGTTTATTGGTATTTGGGCCGCAGTATTCAATGACGATATTTTTTTTGGTTTTCCCGGCACCGTAGGTTTTATTTTTTTTTTTGATTTCTTGTAAAGTATTTTTGGCAACGATGTGGTAATTTAGAAAAAAATTGAGATAGGGGCCATTTATTTCAGTGCGTTCGATGTATTCAGGGAGATGTTTTTGTAGTTGTGTTTGGAGTTTTGTTGCGGCTTCTTTGGGGTTTTTGTTTAATGTTGTGGTGAGTTTAAAGCAGGGAAAAGCGTAATCGCCCATTTTTGCGTCTGGAGGAATAGCGAGAAGGAGTTGAATTTCTTCTAATGGAAGTTTTGTTTCGTGCTGTAGTACAAGGCATAATTGTTGGCGGATGTCCATTTTTTTGTGAGAGGGGAGTTTCTTTATAATATTTATCTTATTTATTTCTTATTTTTTCTAGTTCTTGTTCGATGTAATTTAAATCGTAGCGTTTTTTTGTTTGGGCAGGCGTATTTTTGATTGAGGTGGATTGATATTTTGGTGACATAGTGGCGGGTGTAGGAGGGGAGAGTGTTTGATTGTTTTTTTGCTGCTGCGGCCGGTATTGCTGTTGTGAGGGATGTGCTAATTGTTGTTCTAGTTGTTCTTGTTTTATTTGGTATTTGAGTTGTTCCAACTGTTGTTTTTGATTGATTAGAATTTCTCGTTCTTGTTGTTGGGGGGATTTTTTTAGGCCGAGTAGTTGGAGGAATTCTTTGAGGTAATGAATCTTTTCTTGGTGTTGTTGTTTTGCAAGAAAAAGGTGTTGTTTTTGGTCTTGGTCACTCCTCTGTTCGTTTTGCCAGCGTAATTTATTTTGTTGTGATTGAATTGGTATGTCTTGCTGTTGGAGCTGTTGCTGATATTGTTGTTCTTTCCAGCTTAGCGTTTGTTGTTTTCTGGTTTGAATGTATGTATTTTGCTGCTGTTCTTTTTGCAGTTGGAGATGGCGTTTTTGGTCACGGTCACGTTGTTGTTCGAGCTCCCAGGATAATTCTTGTTGTTGTAGTAGTATTTGTTGTTGTTTTGTTTGTTGTGTATAAGATATTTGTTCTTTTCTTTTTTGTTCTTGTAGTCGTAGTTGTTGGCGTTGACGTTCGATTTCTATCTCTTGTTGTTGCTGTTCTTGTTGCTGTTCTTGTTGTTGTTGTATTCTTTCTTGTTCTTGCTGTTGTTGAATTTTTATCTTTTCTCTTTCCTGTTTGATTTTTTGATATTGCCGTGTTGTTTGCAGTTCTTGGTCGTATTGTTTTTCTTGCGGTGTTTTATATATTCCAATAGAATGAAGGATTTCTTTGAAGAATTTTGAGGTACTGGTGCGTTGTTGTTCTTTTAAGTAAATGTGTTCTTCTTTATCTTTATCTTTTCTTTTTTCGTTGAGCCATTTTTGTGTTTGTTCTTGTTCTTGTTGTTCTTTCTCTTCTTGCGCTTTTTGCTGTAAGAGCTGCTGTTGATATTGTTGTTTGGTGATTGAGAGTTTTTGTTGTTTTTTGTTTTGAATGTATGTATTTTGCTGCTGTTCTGTTTGGAGTTGGAGATGGCGTTTTTTGTCTTTGTCATGTTGTTGTTCTTGCTGCCACTTTAGATTTTGTTCTTCTTTTTCTTGTTGTTCCTGAATCTGTTGTATCTGTTGTTGTTCTTTGATGCGTTTCATGCGTTCGCGTTCAATTTCTTGTTTTTCTCTTTTTCGTCGTTCTATGTTCCATTGCTGTCGTTCTTCTTCTAGACGTAAGCGTTCTTTTTCTATTAAGAGGTTTTCTTTGGCAAGGGAGATGCGTTGTTCGGGGGTTTTATGTAATCCTATTACACCCAGGAAGGATTTGAATAATAAGAGACGTTGGCGCCAGCGCAGAGAATTTTGGGCGTTTTGTCGTGTTTTTTCTTCTACTCTGATTATTTTTTGTTGTTGTTGGAAACGTTTCTTTTCTCTTTGTTCTATTTGTTGTACTCGTTCTTGTTCTTGACGTTGTTGTTCTTGTTCTAGTTCTAATTTTTCTTGTTGTTTTTGAAGCCAGAGGCGTTGCTGCGATTCTTCTTTTTGCATGAGTTGTTCATGGGTGAGGAATTCTTGGTTTAGTTTTTTGCGATAGAGGGTGTCGTATTGTTCTTGGCGTTGTTCGCGCTGAGTTAGTTTTCTTTCTTGTTGTTGGAGTTGTTGTTGTTCGTGAGTTATTTCGTCGCGCCATTTGTTTTCGTCTTCTTTTTCGATGTAGACGTCACCTTTGCTGATGGCGATGGCTTGGCGCTTTGTGAGGTGTGTTTTGATGTCTTGTTTTGTAGGGTTGCCGGTAAGTTCAATTTTGCCTTTGTCGATGTTGATGGTGACGTTTTTGCGGTCTTTTTTGCGGAATAATAAGATCATTAAAATGAGGAGGATTATTATTGCGAGTCCTATAAATATGATGATCCATTTTAATGAGCCGATCACTTTTGAATCTAGTTTGGATGGTGTTTGAAGCTGAGCTTGTTGGATTAGATCGCCATTACAACTTTTTCCCAAAGGGAGACTGACAACGGAGCCACAATTGTTTACATCTCTGCAGGATCGTGTTTGGATGTCGCCTTCTGAACATGTTTGGGGGTTCCAACCAGTACATTCCCATTGTGCTTGGCAGGTGCAGGGTTGTTGTTCTATCACTTCAAGTACTTTACAATTTGATCTTACTTCAATACAGGTTCTTGTTTGTTGTTGAGTAGAGGTACAGCTATCCCAGGCAGGACATTTTTTATCTGGAACGCAATTTGGTCCTTTTAGTACTTCAATAATCTTTTCTGATATAACTTCTACTTTCTTTTCTATGATCGTACTACTTCCTCCGCCGCCTCCACCACCGCCTCCGGAACTTGAGGAAGAAGAACTACTGGAACTAGATGAACTGCTGCTTGAGCTGCTGCTAGAACTTACGGCACCGATTTCTACAGCACCGGAATGATTTAATCCAGTGATTCGATATGCATATCCGGCATCGGTGCAGCTATAACTTTCATTTGATCCGGGGCAGGGGAGAATAGATTCGTATGATCCGGTACAAGATGAACTTATTTCTGAAATTTTTTCTATTTCGGCGTCTTTAATGCAGGTGCGGTTGGAATATAATAATTTTTCAAGATAGAATGTTTTTGTTGCGCCTACGGTTAGATTTAAGCCGGAAATGAGGAGGCTGCCATTAGCAGCACCTGAGAATTGTTTGGTGAGAATAATATTAGCTAATCGAAGAGTCATATTTTTCGCAGTGTCATACGTAAATTCAACCAACGAATGAGTGCTATTGGTTATGTTAACGGTAATGGTTGAGGTGTATTGTTGGGCAATATTTTCTGAGCCATCGATTGTTAAACGCAATGTTGGAATATAATTGGCAAAGATATTGCTTCTATTTCCGATAACAACATCGACATTATCAAGGATACCATCATTATCTGCATCGGTTTCAGCAGTGTCGGGAATCCAATCGCCATCACTGTCGAGAACGATGTTCATGGTGATAAATGAAACGTTGATGTTACCTGCGGTGTCGATACCGTATACAGTTAGATTTTGAATACCGAAATGTGTGATGTTGATGTAACTTTCACTGCTCGTACAGGAAGTACAAACAGTTTTATTTGATTGGTTATTTAAGCTGTAGAGGATACTTCCCGTTTCAGTTAAAGAGGTGTTGAGTTTGAACCATAATTTAGTGCTGTTTTGGTAGGGATTAGAGTTAATTGTGAGGCCAGGGATGGTGACATCGCGATCTGTTGTGATGTTTAATGTTATATTATTTGAATAGGGATTAGATGTGTTTACTGAATCGTTTGCGATAAATTGCACGTACGCTAGTCCAACCCAATTTTTTCGAGGTTTAAATGTGACTCTTCCATGATTTGCACTGTTATGGTTGTTGTTGATGCTGACGTTGATAACGCCACCCAGAGTGTCGTTTTCATAGTCGGTAATAATATATGTATAATTTAATAGGTCGTTGTCGGGGTCGGAGAAGTAGTCATCTAAATCAAAGGCAATCAACCAGACGTTTTCTTCCCAAGTCTGGTTTTGAATGACGCCAGAAAATACAGGTACGGAATTGTTGATGTCAAAGATGAATGAGATTGTTTCGTTTAACGGGCAGCTGGAGGCGTCATCGGAGGCGGTGATGAGAACATTATACCGAGCGGTATCTGTTCTAAAGGGGGTGAAATTTATCATACCGGTACTAGAGTTGATGTTAAACACACTCACATTGTCATAATAGGTTAATGTCTGGTAGTCGGTGCCGTTGATATGGAGATTGAAGGGGGTGTTGAAGTGGCCGCGTTGGGTGGAAATGCTGGGTAGGATGGGAGGGTTGTTGTTGCAGAGAGATGCTTGACCTTGATTGCTGTCAACAGCTTTACCAGTAAGGGTGATCATGGTAATCATATTGATTAAGCTAAACAAAAGTACAAAGATTGTTATAATATATATCCCTATTTTTTTATCTGTCATTTTTAGTTGATATTTTTGTCTTTTATTTTGAATTATTTTTAGTTTTCAAAACTCTTGTTCTTCTTGATTTTGTGAGGAGCGGGTACGTGATTTGTAAATCAAATATGCCCCTATTATTAATAAAATACTGGAAATTGCAAGTATTATCCACACTAATACATCTTGGCCGCTTTTATTTGTATTTTGTTTTTCTTGTTCTTCTGTTTGTCCTGCCGCTTTTCCGGTTATTTTATTTGTTGTTGGTTGGTTGGGGGTTATTTTTTGTTCGTCATCTGGGGAAAGTAAATCACTTTGAAAGGTTTTGGTTTCCATTTTGTAGCTATTCCAAAAGTTTACAACCATGTCAAATGTATATGTCCCTGGATTTTTATTTCGGGCATCGAAATAGTCATTGATTTGTTGTGTGGTGTGGGCATCAATGTTCAATGATTTTGTGCGAAATTGGTCAATTTGGTTGTTTTCTTTTTTTACGATGATATCCACAAAGACGTTTTCTATTTCTTTATTCCAGTTGTTTAATAAGTCAAGGGAGTATTTGTTAATTTCATTGGCTTTGAAGTATTTGTTGAAGTAGGTGATGTCGATTTCAGGTTTGCCAATGGTTAATTTTTTACTCATTTCTATTTGCTGTTCATCATAGGTGGTAATGGCTGTGACTTCAAATTCTCCGGCTGTGAAAAGGGAGCGGGGGATATTTGCTTCCAGCAGTTTACCTTCTTTGGCTTTGAGGTTAGTTTCTTCTGTTTCACGTGTTTCTATTTTTTCTTTGTTGTTTTGCAATCTGTTGTTAATGTAAAATTTAGTTTTTATTTTATTTACTTCTTTTTTCCCGAGGTTTTGAACTTCTGACACTAAACGGATATTATCTCCGCTTTCATGAAAATTTAATTTCGGTTCAATATATTTATCGGGATAGCCGTTCTCGATTGTTATTTTATGTTTTAATGAAATTTTGGCACCGACTTCGCCGCCGTTTTCAGTTTGTTGCGGTTTCTCTTCTATTATAATGTTGGCGCTGGCACCTCCGGGAGGTATTTCAGTCGGTAAGTTTATTTCAAAGTCAACGGGCAAGGCGTCGATATCTTCACGGAATGTTAATTCTTTGGCGGAGAGGGTGATGTATTGGCCGAATTCGCCGCCTGGGCCGAGGGCGATGGTTAATTCTTGATGATCGTTGTTTACTACCCAAATCGTGCCTTTGTACACTTTGATTTCTTCGCTGTTTATTGTTGTTTTGGCGGGGCGGATGCCTAGGGCGGTGACGAGCTGCAGGGTCAACATAAGAATGAGAATACACACGATGATTTTTGTGAGGGGAATGTTATACTGAGCGCTCTTTTTAAGGTTATATGCACTCATTGGTTCGTTCGTTGCACTTTTTTGGTTCACGGTATTTTTTTGAAGGAGATTCATGTTTTTTTAATTTGTTGATTCAATTTTTTTATTCATTTTTTATTTATTTGTGGTTCATTTTTCTAATTCATTTATTGATTGGAAGTTACGGTAAATTGGATGGTTGAGGCTTTGAGGCCGGCGGATTCATCATAGGGGAGGGAGATGTTAAGGTCAACGAGGAAGTCGTTTTTGATGTTTTCCCAGCTGAGATTGACAAGATGAAAGGCTGATGTTTTGAGGGTCATGTCGGTCCAGCTTAATGAGGAGAGAGCAAGGCTGAACGAGTTTGATTCGTTTTCTGCTATACGAAATTGATAGTTACTTGTATTCATATTCACACTTGAAAATAAGGCGGTGGCGTTGAGGGTGATATTTACATAGATATTACCTGTGTTTTCGGCGCGCAGGGGGAGGATAGTATCAGTTGTACTTGTGGCGCTGCTGATATTGGCACCGCGAGTTTGAGCGCCGAATTCGACTTTATTATTGGTGAGGCTGAGTTGTAGTAATGATTGGACTGTGAAATTAGAGAGATTGCTGTTTGAGGAGGGACCATCTACAGTTGCACCATTGGACCAGCTGCCGTAGCCAGTGCTGTCATTGGCACGAACGCGCCAGAAGTAGCGAGTGTCAACGTTTAACGTTGTTTGGGCGTAGTAGGTGGTGTTGGCATTTGCAGAGGTGGGAGCGATAGCCGTGATGTTTATTTCAGGATTGTTGAACAAAGCATTATCATCAACTTCGATGTGGTAGGAGAAGATATCGCCATCTACATCGGTTGCGTTTTGCCAGATGAAGATAGGGGTACGGTTGGTGGTGGCGGTGAGGTTACGAAAGTCGATTTGGAGATAGGCGGGAGCGGAGGGACGGGTGTTGGAGAATGTGATGGGGGCGGATAAATTCGCGGAGAAACTGCTAAATCCAGTGGTGTTGAAGCGGAGAGTGTTTGCGGAGTAACTTAAGATGGAGCAGGCGCCCGTTGCGTTACAATCAATACCTGCATTTTTAATTTCAGTACTGTTGGTGGTGAAGTTATATACTTTACGAATTTCCCCTACGGTTGCTAAATCGAGACCGTATAATGTTATATTTGCGGAGCTGTTGATCATTTGCACGGGAGTGAAGGCGGAGGTATTTACGGCGGCGGTGTTGTTGCCAATGAAAATAGTTTCGCCTAAATTTAACGAGCCGCTTACTGAGATGGTGAGTGTGCGTAGGAAACCGCCGGTGCCGTTATTTTGCCAGGTGATTTCACCAAATGAATTGTTGTAAATTAAATAATTGTAATATGTAGTATCAGTTCCCATTCCAAAAGAATCTTGAATTTCATTTCCACTTTGGGGTGCGGAGATGTTATTGTTGACAAGTATATTATTGGCGGTGATTCCTATTAAAGCTAGTGCGCCGTTAAATGCACTTACAGCATTATTTTCTATTGAATTGTTATCAATTAAACTATTGTTTACAGTATCCAAATCAAAGGCGTCGTTGGAACTTCCTAGTGCTTTAATTCTATTTGCGCGTATTAAAAGATTGTTACTTGCAGTAATACTTAACGGGGTTGAACTTAAACCTATGCCGCCAGTAGTAGAGGTTAATAATGTATTTTCTGATACAGTTGTGCCTTGGATCATAGAATTGAGACTTAATGCGTTGGCATTTACTGCAGTGGTGTTTAGTATATTTCCACGAATTGTGGCATTTCCTGTGGTGTAACTAATTGCATTCGAACCTACGGCGGTTGTATTTACTATATTATTATCAAGCCAGGTATTATATGATTGTTGTATATCCATACCAGATCCGTTTCCCGTGTATGAACCGTTTTGGATGATTGTGTTATAGCTGATGTTGGTATTATTATTATTCCAAATTGTGATTGCACCCACGTTAGAATAACTGTAAATGGAATTATTCCAAAACGTGTTGTTGAAAAAACCACCATATGAACGTATGGCTTGGCTGTCTGTTACGCTTTTTATATTCTGATTGAAGATACAATTTTTGATTGTAACATTTCCTCCGCCAGGATTGACTAGTTGCAAATCTACGGCGTCGTCTCCGTATGAGATGGTATAGCCTTGACAATCAAGTGTTACATGTGAGGCGGTGATATTGAAGCAGTTGCCTGCGGTTGTTTCTAGGTTTTCTTTGAGGAGGGCATTTGTTGCGAGAATACCGCATTGCGGGCCGCGTTTGGTTGCGGTGTAATTGAAGTTGTCAAAAGTGAGGTTGATGCTACCGGCGGGGTTACCAAATCCGGCAAAGCTAATTGAACCTTCTAGCTGGATGCCATATTCTTCGCCGACGTTTGTGGTTGGATAGGATATTGAAGAACCGTCAAAGTCGCAGGTTATTATTTGAGTGCTATTGTCGTATGATGCGCGTAGTGTGCCAGCACCTTTTGTGACAGAACTTTCATTTGGTGGTATGCCAATTCCAGTTTTGATTTGTAGATTATATTGTCCGGCAGAATTTAAAGTGACTTCACATTTGAAATATTTGGTTGTATCAGATTGATTAATAACAGTTAGGCTTGCTGCTACTTGGCTGTTTCCTACTAATGTTAAAGAGGTATCACTTAGGTTAATGGTGACACTGACGTTGAATACATTTAACGTTATGTTTTTGGCTGTGGTAAGAGTGGCGTTGCCTGGAGTGTTACTTACAGTTCCATTGATGAGGATGCCGTTGTTGAGATTGTTGGCCTGTTGGGAATGCATGATGATAAAATTATTTGTGCCGTTGTAATACTTGGTGTTGTCGATACCATTGTCAAAGCGATCTAGAACAGAGGCGAGATCGTCGTTTGTGCCAATGCTTTTGATGGAGAGCGGAGGAAGAGGGATTCCGGTTACAGCGCCGGTGAGGAGCGGCTGATTGTCACTTAGTAAGTTTGTGTTATTAAATAAATATATTGAACTTACAGAGATTATAAAGAGTATGAAGATTCCGAGGGTAAAAGAGATGTTTTTGTTTGATGAGGGAAGTGCGTTTAACTTCTGTAATTTATTTATTTGTTGTTGAGTTTTTATTTTTGCAAATGAGAAAGTTGAAGATGTTTTTCTTTGGTTTTCTTGTTTGAGTGTTTCATCTAACTTGAGTTTCTGTCGTACAAGTTGCTCAAGAGTTGGTTTGCGGTTCATGGTTTCACCACATTTTGATTTGATACGTGTTGTTCTGCGACAGGCCACCAAATCCAGGTGCCTTTGCCTGAACCTATGGCTTTGCCTTTAATTTTGCCATCGCCACGTAATAGATTAAGACGATAGAGAATTTTTATTCTGGTTTCTTGGGAGAAGAATAATTCGATTTCTTTGGTTTCGAGCGGTTCTTGTACGTCGATTACGTGTTTTAAGATGTTCTGGGTGAGGTTATCAGTTGTACGAATCACTTTTTTGTTGTTATTTTTTGGAGGTTTTTAAATCTATCGGTGCATTTATTGATATATTTATCGATAGATAAAATTTACATTGGTTGTTTTTAAATAAAAAAGTTTGGCTACTATTTTGTCGAGATAGAATTTGAATTATTTTTTTGTGACGATATTTTTTTAGAGGGGGGGGGGGTAGTTAGATTAGTACTTTTAAGTGGTTAGCAATGTTTTTATACTCTATTTAGTTTCTAGAACTAAAATCTAGATTAAGAGCACAACCAAAAAAGAGGAGGAAAGCATGGTAAAAAAAAGGAATAAAGGTAAAAGTTCTCGTATGCCTAAAGTTGTTGCTAGTGCTGCAGCGTCAAGAGGAAGCGATATATCCAATCGAACAGTGATGATTGTATTGGTTATTGTTATCCTTGTAAGTGTGGTTAGTATGGTAACATATATGCAAGCATTAGAGCATGCAAAGCCTAAATTGTTAATTAATGGCGGCGTTGCCCAAGGTGAGGTAAAGTTGACGTTAGTTCCGCAACCAGGGCCTGAGGTAGAACAAGTTGCTGTGGTACAGCCTACAGTTAGTGAGATGAATGGGAAAGTGGCGTTGACGCTTCTTCCAAAAAATTAAGAATAAATAAACTAAATAAGTGTGTTAAAAAAATAAAAAAAAGGTGGTAAAATATGGCAGATTATTCAAATAGAACAATAGTGGCACTGCTTGCGGTTGCCCTGATCATTACGGTCGTGGGCACAGTAGTTAGTGTGGGTAAATTAAATGAGTTAGGTGGGACATACAATAAGTTGACGTATTTGACAGGTGCGGCAGTAGATAGTTCAACAGGACAGACGAACATAACGATTACAGCCGTAACATCGATTACGCTTGCAAATACAACAATGAGTTTTGGTTCTGGAAGGGTTAATGCTTCTTGTGATATTTGTGTGATGGATAGTAATAATACTATTCTAAACTATTATTCAAATGCTTCCGTTACAGGTGGTGGAGTGGGAGAAGATCGTAATTGTTGTGTTGGTTTCAATAGAGTAACGGCAGGATTTTTAATTGAAAATACGGGCAACCAGAATGTTTCTATAGGATATACTTGTGCAGGAAATTGTACGTTTCAAAGCTTTATTGGAGGTTCATTTGGGCCATCAGTCACTACAATCTCAGGTGTAGCTTTCTCTGTGCGTGCTCAAGCGACACGTAGTCAATATGGTGAACAAGGTTCAACGGATATATCAGCATCGTGTGCGGGTGGAGGACTTCTCTACCGAAGTGCAGGATGGAACGTAACCAATGGAACCCCTTTTGATACTAGTGCGGAAGGAAACAGAATTAAATTAAGTTCATCTGGTCACTGGTTGTGTGGGAATTACACTGTTAGTCCATTAGATTATGGAAATACTGTTGATGCAGGAGTAATGGATATTAACATTAGTATTCCTGCAAACGCACCAGCTTCAGGTGTACGAAGTTCGTTTATTTTGACGTTTAATGGAACGTCACAATAAATTGATTTTTTTTCTTTTTTTTCTTTTTTTTATAATGCTTTAGGGGGAATCGTTTATTATGTTAAAAAAAATAATAGTTAGTACATTTCTTGTATCTCTTTTCCTGTACTATACGTTTTCAGTTTCAGCGTTAGCCTTAAGTGGTAAGCAACTAGGTAATATAATTTATAAACCAGGGACGACGTTTACGGCTTCCTATGAAGTATTTGGTTCAGGTAAAAATGTAGAAGTAGAAATTAGTGGCGGTCCTTTTAAAGGATTAAGGACAACTCCTGTTGTGGATGGTAAATTTGAGATTATTCTTGATTTTCCGAAAGATGAGTATGTTCCTCCCGGTGAATATGTTCTTGGTCTTACGGCACGTGAGGCAATGCCAAAGAGTGTGGATGGTGAAGAGCAGGGGGGGATAGGGGCGTTAACTGCTGTTTCAAAAAAAATATATATTGTTGTCTATGCATATGATAAAGATGTCCAAGCCGGGTTAGATATACCTAATATTAATCAGGGAGGTAAGACGACTGTTACTTTGATGGTTAATAGTGTAAGTTATAAAGAAATAGATTCAGTTAAGGCAGAGATTATATTATATGATGAAGCTACTAAAACAGAAATTGCACGTAAAACAACCAAAGAGAAGTCATTGAAAAGTTTGAAGAGTGTTACATTTAAAGAAGTGTTTGATACGGAAAAGCTTGAGGCGAAGCAATATTTGGTTAAAGGAATTGTCACGTATGATGGAATTACAGAAGAGGTAAATAGTACTTATCTTATTGGTAATATGGATTTACAGTTGAAAGATTACAGCAAGGAATTAGGGCAGGGGTATAGTGATTTTTCTGCAAGAGTTATGAATAATTGGGGGAATGAATTGAGGGGAGTCAAAGCGAAATTATTTTTGGATGGGGATGAGTTATTGGAAACGCCAACGATTTCATTAGGAGCATGGCAGGAGGGGGTACTTAAAAGTATTGTGAAAGTTGATTTGAAACCAAATCTTTATAAAGGAGAATTGCAGTTATTTTATGAGGGGGAGTCTAAGAAAGTGCCGATTGAAATAAATGTTGTAAAGCCTAAGGAAGGAGTAATTCCTGCAACTACGCAACAACCTCTTTCAACTGAAGAATCGAATAATTGGATTTTTATTAGTGCGGCAGTTTTGATTATCGTAATAGGAATTGTATTTTATTTAAAAAAACGTCGAGGTGAACAACAAGATGAGTTTTAGTGCAAATCAAAAAATAATAACAGGGCTTTTAGTGGTGTTTATTATAATGGGTATTAGTTTTACCATCTATAATTGGCCGGAATGTTCGGAGATTATGAATATTCCGATGGAGGGGTTTGTCAATACAAAATCATCACAGTATTGGGGGATGGATACTAGTAAAGATCGTTTAGCGTTTGGTGGAACTTCATTAGGAAGTACGATTAAACGTACAAGGATGGTTACGCATAAGAGTAGTGCAATGGTTGATAAACGGTAGTCAGGTAATATTGCGCCGTTTGTCAAAGCGGAACCGGCGGTCTTTACAATAGGTGATGGGCAAGAGCAACAGGTTGATTTTTATTTCGCACCGACCTATGGGACGCCGCAAGGCGATTATAAAGGAAATGTGGTGTATTGTTTTAAAGATAAAAAATGATTTTTTTTTAAAAGGTGGTAAAATTTGGCAGATTATTCAAATAGAACAATAGTGGCATTACTGGCTGTCGCTTTAGTTATTACGGTTGTGGGTACAGTGGTTAGTGTGGGTAAATTAAATGAGTTAGGCGGGGCATATAATAAGTTGACGTATTTAACAGGTGCGGCGGTCGACAGTTCCCAAACGGGGCAGACGAACATATCGATTACGGCGACGACGTCGTTGACACTTGGGATGGCGCAAATAAATTTTGGATCAGGAAGAGTAAATGCTTCTTGTGATTTTTGTGTTATTGATTCTTTTGCAAATGCAAATCTTTCTATCTACTCTAATGGTTCAAATATTGGGCATAGTAATTGTTGTGTGGGGTTTACTTATCCTATGAAAGGATTTTTATTAGAAAATACTGGTAATGTTAATGTTTCAGTGGGATATACTTGTTCGGGTAATTGTACTCATGCGTCATTTATTGGGGGAACAAGAGCAGCATTAATGGGGGGAATAGAAATTAAAATGACAGATAATTATGTTCGTGGTCAAACAGGAGAACAAGGAGGATTGGATAATAGTCGTTCTTGCTTTGATGTTGCAGGTAGTCCAGGTCACAATGGGGAGGCTTGGAATATCAGCAATACTACTAGCGGCACCTATCCCTATGCTCGATTAACATATGTTCCTATGTCTCCACAAGGTCATTGGCTTTGTGGGAATTATACTCTTTTTCCACTTTCTTACTTTAATACAGAAGATGCAGGTGTAATGGATATTAATGTGACAATTCCAGATAATGCACCGGCTACGGGTGTTCGAAGTTCGTTTATCTTAACGTTTAATGCGACCTCAGGATAAAAATATTTTTAGGGCTGCTTGCTGCATTGAGTAAAATCAAAACCATATACTTTAGTCCCTTTCTTTTTTATTTCATTTATGATTGTGCAAACTTGAGATGAATATTCTAATGGATTATTTTCTACGGAAAGTTCTTGGAGAATTGGTAATGAATATACCGGGCTAAGATTAGTGATGTTATTAAATCCTACATATAAAATTTGGAGTTTATGTAAAGTGCTTACAGGGCTAATGTCTTTTACTTCATTTTTACGTATATAAAATGTATGAAGTTTGGTTAATTTTTTAATAGGAGTGATATCAGCGATTCCATTATCATACAGGTCTAAAATTTCAATACTTGAAAAACATTGTATGCCTTCTATACTAGTTATCCCTTTTCCTACGGCTTCAAAAACAGTGATATTACTTCCATCGTTTACTGAAACTCCTTTATCTGGGGGCAATTTGAGGTATTCTTTTATGGCTTGTTCTAGGTTTATATCTTTAAATATAATTATTCCTTCATTTGTAGGGCATTGATTTTCGGTTGAGATTGATGAATCTGTTGAAATATTTGATGAAACATCTTGAAGAAGAGTATCATTTAGTAAGTCACCAAGTGTATCAGAAGAAGAGTTAGGGTGGTTTTGATTGAGGGTGTCTTCTGTTTTTTGTTTATCTTGTTCTAATATCTCAAGAAGAGATAATTGGGCATCGCGTTCATAAACTATTGCGTCACTTGCAGGATTAGTTTTTGATTCCATCACTTCATTTTGACATGCGTTGCTAAATAACCCTATACTTAAAGCTAGAACTGAGTTATGGAGGGGCTTTGTGAGTGTGGAAAATAGATTACCTTGTTTCATTTACTCCCTTCTATAAATTATTATTTATAAGTATTTGTGAGGCCTCGTATATATTTCATTGCGTACTCTTAAAATAGCACCCTATAGTTATATAAATAAGGATGATTGAGTTCTGAATTATGTCAGTTCATACATTTTTACAATCATATCGGTCTCAAAGTACGTTATGGCATAAAACAATTCTTTTTCTTTTTATTGCATATGTATTTATTCCGGGGATATTCTATTTTTTAACAAAAGATCTTATTATATCTACGTATTCGTTCTTTTTTAGTTTGCCGGCGTTTACGTTGTTGTTAGTTCTGTTTTTTATAATCTATAATCGAAATGTATTAGTGTTGTCTTATACGAAATCACAAGTGTGGTTACGAATATTATTTAGTGTTCTGAGTGTGGGTTTCTTTGTGCTGCATTATCTGATACGGTATGAGAAAATAACGTTGTTTACGAATATTGGGACTCTTTTGCTGGTTTCGTGGGTGTTATATTTACTTGGTGTTGTGGTGTTGGCGTTAGTAATTTATAGTCCTTCTTTTTTTCGTCAGACGTATTTTTCAATGTTTGTATTTTCGATTATTGCCTCTTTTTTTTATATTTTGACAACACTTTTGTGGCAGGTATGGTATTATATGTCAATTGGGGTGGCTAAAATTGTGGTGTGGATTTTTTCGTTGTTTACATCGCAGACGTCATTGCAGGTGACTCAACTTGATCCAATTGTGAGGTTACAAACGTTTACAGTTATAATAGGGCCGCCTTGTTCAGGTATTGAGAGTTTAAGTATGTTTTTTGGGTTATGGTTATTATTATTTGTGTATGAGCAGGATAAATTGAATCTGTTTCGCAGTATTGTGGTATTATTTATTGGTTTAGTTGGGGCGTATGTGTTGAATGTGTTTCGGGTGATGTTGATTTTAATTGTTGGAACGTATAATCCGAAGGTAGCAGTGGGGATGTTTCATTCGCAAGCGGGGTGGGTGCTTTTTTCGGTGTTTATTTTAATTTTATTGTATTTTTTATATCCTTGGATGCTGATTGCAGGTAAGAAAAAGTGATTCTTAATGCTTCATCCACTCTATATCTATCTTAATATCTATCTTAAATTTTGTAGTGTTTCTTCGATTGCGGAGAGTTCTTGCCTATAATCTTTTTTTGGTTTTGTTGATGAGATGGTTAGTTTTGTTTTTGCGGATGTGATTGTTGTTTGAGGAGTGGAGCTTATAGGGATTGTTGTTCTTTCTGACTGTTGAGATGGAGGTGTTTTTTGTTCTGGGGCTTGGAGTTGTTTGTTTATCCAATCTAATGTATTGGTGAGTATATTTTTTTGTTCTGGTATTTCAAGAGGGTAGTGGTTATGCAGAGTGGTTTTAATAAAACCTTTGTTTTGGAATGGTTGTTCGATATTTAGGAGTTGGTTTTCTATTTCTTCTAATGATTTATTCCATTTAGCTTTGGTTAGGGGGGTGTCGGTGATGATTTTAGATGATTGAGAGTAGCCTTGGAGGCGATTGTCAAGGTTGCGGAGTTCGTTGTTTAGTTGAGATGAGACTTGGGAAGTAGTTCGTGAGGGGGTTTGTGTTGTTATTGTTGATTGTTGCTGTCGTATCTGTTGGATTTTTTCTTTAATTTGGGTTAATTCTTGTTCATAGGTTGCTTTCTTGATTTCAGAGGGGGATACTTTTGGTTTTTGCAGCGGTTGTTTTAGTTGTGATAGTTTTGTGATTGTGTTTGTGGTTGTATCGATGATTGGGGGGGTTTTGGTATTTATGCCGCGGTCAACAAGAATAGTACTTCTGCCAAAGATTGTGCGGTTAATTGTCGGCATGTTATAGATGGCAAGGGAGAGGAGAGCAATAAGAGAAATGAGGGAGAGAAGGGAGGTGTGAGGGAGGATTGTTTGTTTTATACTTCCGGATACTGTTTTGAATGTACTTGTGATTTTAGCACCTAATCCGGAAAAAGAGTTTTTGACGTTGGAGAAAAAAGCAAAGCCGGCGAAATTAGTGGTATAGGGTTTACTTTGAGTGGGTGTATCTTTGGTATTGGTGGCGGCGTCAGTTGTTGTTGATTCTGTTGATGGTTGTGAAGCGGTGTCTGTTGATTGTGGGGAGGGGGCGTTTTCAGCAGATGATTCACTGGCAGGAGTTGATTTTGTAGGAGCGTCAGCAGTTTGAGTTGGATTGGTTGCTTCTGAGGCGGCGGCAGGGGCAGCGGTTTGTGAGGAGGAACTTCCACCGCCTCCACCACTTGATGAACTGCTTGAAGAGCTGCTACTTGATGAGGAGGCAGGCATGGTTACAGAGAAGAAGGTTCCGTTGCGATTGTTAGAGGTGTCATTAATTGAAATATTGAAGATGTATGTGCCGGTATCTATTGCCGAGATGTTACGTAGGCCTCCGGTGTCGTTGATGGCGAATAGAGAGGTGTAGTTGATGCTGAAATTGAAGAGTGCGATGTTATCTGTGGCGTTCAAGTCGTAGATGAAGTTTTCTCCATAGGTTAACGTTTGGTTGGTTGGTAGGGGGTCGAATCTAGGTGGTGCGGTGTCTTGTATTATGATTTGAAAGAAAGTAGAGTTTTTGTTGTTTGATGTGTCGTTGATGGTGATGTTGAGGAAGTAGGTTCGAAATTGCAAAGGGGAGGAGTTGACTAAACCTCCGGTGGAGTTGATGTTAAATGCACTGTCGTTAATGCCATATGTTACCAGAGAAACTAGATCAATGCCATCAAAGTCGTAGAAAAATGTGGTGTTCGCTTCAAGTGTTTGGTTGGTGGGGAACGGATCGAAGCGTGGAGGAGTGGTGTCTTGTACTGTCACACTAAAGAACGTGCTATTTCGGTTGTTTGATGTATCATTGATTGAAATATTAAATCGATATACTCCACTTGCTAAAATGGGTGAGCTGTTGGTAATTGCGCCAGTATTATTAATGATGAATTGAGAGGTGTAATTTATACTGTAGTTTGCAAATAACGCATCTGTGGCATTAATGTCGTAGAGGAAGGTGGTATTTGCTTCGATGGTTTGATTTACCGGCTGCGGATCAAATCGCGGCGGTGTTGTATCTTGCACCACTATCTGAAAGAACGTCGCATTCTTATTGTTTGATGTATCATTGATGGTGAGATTAAATCGATAGGTTCCTAAAGTAAGAATGGGGCTCGTATTTGTTATCCCTCCTGTTGTATTGATGTTAAATGCACTACTATTTATCCCAAATGTGACGAGGGAAACAAGATCTATTGCGTCAATATCGTATGAAAAAGCAGTTCCATATTCTATGGTTTGATTAGAAGGATATGTTTCAAATCTTGGGGTGGTGGTGTCTTGAATTGTTACTTGAAAGAAGGTGGAGTTTTTGTTGTTTGATGTGTCGTTGATGGTGATGTTGAGGAAGTAGGTTCGAAATTGCAAAGGGGAGGAGTTGACTAAACCTCCGGTGGAGTTGATGTTAAATGCACTGTCGTTAATGCCATATGTTACCAGAGAAACTAGATCAATGCCATCAAAGTCGTAGACAAATGTTGTATTTGCGGCGATCGTTTGATTAGAAGGATATGTTTCGAATCTTGGTTGTATTGTATCTTGCACTGCGACTTGAAAGAATGTGGAATTCTTGTTATTCGATGTGTCGTTGATTGTGATGTTTAAAAAATATGTTCGAAATTGTAATGGGGATGCATTTACTAATCCCCCTGTGCTATTGATGTTAAATGAGGTATCGTTGATCCCATACGTTACCAGAGAAACAAGATCAATGCCATCAAAGTCGTAGACAAATGTTGTATTTGCATTGATGGTTTGATTCGCGGGATATGTTTCAAATCGTGGAGGAATAGTATCTTGTAGTGTAATTTGGAAGAAGGTGGAGTTTTTGTTATTCGATGTGTCGTTTATGGTGATGTTGAGGAAGTAGGTTCGAAATTGTAATGGGGATGCATTTACTAATCCCCCTGTGCTGTTGATGTTAAATGCAGTATCGTTGACACCGAAGGTGACAATAGAGGTTTCATCTGTGGCGTTGAAGTCGTAGAAAAATGTGGTGTTTGCTTCGAGTGTTTGATTTGTAGGAAAAGGGGTAAATAACGGGGGGGTGCTGTCAACTGCTAATGCTGATAAATTTGCAGAAAAACTGCTGAATCCAGTGGTGTTGAAGCGTAGAGTGTTTCCAGAGTAACTAAGAATAGAACAGGCAGCAGTGGCATTACAATCGATTCCGGCCTTTTTGATTTCAGTGCTGTTGGTGGTGAAGTTATATACTTTGCGAATTTCGCCAACGGTGGCTAAATCAAGACCGCGCAAGGTGATATTTGCAGAACTGTTTATGATTTGGACTGGGGTGAAGACAGAAGTATTTACGGCAGCGGTGTTATTACTAATGTAAATACTTTCGCCCAATGCTAATGAGCCGTTTACAAATAGTGTTGAATTTTGTAAGAATCCGCCCGTGCCGTTATTTTGCCAGGAAATTTCTCCCCAGGTGTTGTTGTAGATGAAATAATTTACCAGGCTGTCACCGTTTTCTTTTATCTCCCAAACACCTTGCGGGGCGGAGATGTTGTTGTTGACAAAGACGTTATTTAGCACACTTGTGCCAAAGATTAATGCGCCGTTTGATCCACTGCCAAATCCTAGCGGGGTGAGAGTTCCACTACTGGAAATGATATTGTTGTCAAATATACTATTATTAACAGCTGTAGGGCTGCCAAAGCCAAATCCAATCTGAAGACTGCTTGAAACATCAGGATGGCTCGCTCGAAGTGTGTTTGAGCGAACTTCTACCTCTGTACTTCTTCTAATTGACATTGCTGTACTTTTGTTTCCAGAGGTGGTTATTTGATTATCCTGGATAAATGTTCCAGTTGTGAATCCAATGAGTGAGATACCAGTTGAACTTGTTCCTGTGGCATTTATAATATTTCCACGAATGGATGCGTTTTGGCTCGCATAACTTCCAAGTTGATAGGAAATAGCACCAGTACTTGAGCCTTCACAGGTGGTGTTGATTATATTGTTATCGATATATCCATTATACATATCTTGGATGTCGAGTACTGTTATGTTAGATGTAAATAGGCCACATTTATGGACAAAAGAGTTCCAACTGATATTTGTGTTATTTGCACCACGAATATAAATCGTGCCTAAATCAGTTTGGGTGTAGAAAGTATTATTAAAAATAGTGTTGTTGTGATATCCACCACCCATACTAATACTTACTCCTACTGTTCCAGAACTTGCTAGTGATACATTCTGAAAAAAATGGCAGTTTTTAATAGTGATATTACCGATGGTGCCTTGGAGATCAATGCCATTTCCTGGAGAATGACCACCATACGTGATATTATAGCCTTGGCAATCGAGAGTGACGTGGGAGGCGGTGATGTTGAGGCAGTAGCCACCGGTTCCAATATCATTGTATAATTTATTGGAGATAGCAAGACTACCACATTCTGAACGAGGATAGAATAGAATTGCTGAGCCATTATGTAACAAGCTCTGGTTATTAAATGAATATTGAAGGCCATCCGTTCCACCAATATTCTCAATTCCTACTGATGCACTCCCACCATCACTACTTGAAGAACTATCAAAATAAGTATCATTATAATAAAATGCTATTTGGTTTTTCGTTTCATATAATACAGCTTGGAAAGTTATATTGCCGGCAACACCGCCTTGGAATGCTTTAATTTGGTGCCATTGAACTATAAATCTTCGAGCGGGGGAAGTTCCTTTTGTCTGGTAATATACTTTGCCTATCGTTGTGGGGTCTAGATCATCCCAAAAAGGAGCGATAATATAATTTGGGTCACTGCTACTAGGAATAGCTGCATTTAAAGCTGTAGTTCCTGGTCCACCAAAAGTAATAAAGCCATTTGAGGAAATATTTGTTCGAGTGTAGGTTGCACCACCATAAAACTGAAAGTTCATACCCAAATCTACATTGGCAAAAGAGTCATCGGTGAGTGCAGCATCAGTTCCGGTTGTTGAGATGTCTTCAAATGCGTATGGAATTCCATCTGATGATTTATAACCAAAAGAGTCTGGGCCGGGAGATGCGGCAGTGATACCTAAATTAGTACTACTTCCTGAAGCGATATTTAGAGGGGTAGGAGTTGGTGCTTTCGGATCATATTTTATAGGTTCTGTTGAGGAAGTGGTTATTGTAGAACTGGTTATTGTAGAACTGTTTGGACTTAGTTTGGTTGTAGTGATAGATGCACCGGTTAAAGTGGGAGTAAAATCAATTTCTTTTAATTTGTTAAAAAAAGATAAACCTTGGCCAAGAGAGGTGGTTGCAACGCTTGCGCCAAGGTTTTCTTGAATGTGTGTTGTGAGAATAAAAAAAGTGAATAGCAAGGCTGAGGTGAGGAAGAGTTTTTCACCTAGGGTTGTGATAGATTTGTTCTTTTTCTTTGGTGTGAAGTCAATCTTTTTTTTCATTGTTTTGTTGTGAAAGGTATTTTTGTGCTTTTTTTATGTTGCTGTCTTTGGATTATAATTTTGTGATGACTTTGTCATAGAGTACTAATAATTCGGTGAGTTCTTTGAATTTTAATGAGTAAAATTTGTAAGGGGTTACTTTTTTTACGTTGAGGAAGCCGAGGTCGTGAAGAAGTTTTAAGTGACGTGAAGCAAGGGAGACTGATTGGTTGGTTTGCTTGGCGATGTCTTTGACGGTGAGTTCTTGTTGTGCGAGAAGCCGGAGAATTTGACGGCGAGAGGAGGCGCTAATCGCTCGAGAAAGTCTTTCTTCGATATGGTCCTCTTGCTGTTGGTTAGGCATTTAGGGTTGGAATATCTTTTGGCTTTTTAAAGTTTCCTATTTGTGAAGTTATTGTGTTATGAAGTTGTGTAGTTTCGTATGTGTGAAACTATGGTGTGTGAGAAATTGTTCTTTTTTTCGTCGAATTTGAGAATTTATGCTTCTGTTTCTGAGGGGATAGGAGGAGGGGGTGGAGGGGTATCTTTAATAGCCTGTTCGATAAGTCTTGTTTTTAAGTCTTCTAATGTGTCAATTGTATAATATTTTCCTTTGTATTCTTTTTGGTATTCTTTTAATAATTCTGGTTCAGTTAGGTCAATTTTACTGAAATAGATAAGAATCTGTCTTTTTTTACCAAGAGAATGAAGATTTTGGAGCAGTTTTTCTTGGGATTTGACGGAGTATCCGGAGTATTCGCTGAGGTCGAAGACGAAGATGATGATGTTAGATAGTTCGTGTAAAACGATGTCGGCTTGTTGTTCGATGAGGTTGAGTTTGTTTTTGCGGTCTAACGTACCTGGTACGTCAAGGATCTGGATGGTTGGGTGAGGGTTAGTGGAGCTAAGAGGGGTTGGCTTGAGATAGCCGGCGTTGATGGTTTTAGTGGTAAATGCATAGGCGGCGACTTCGGCTTTTGTATGGGTGAGATGGTTTAAAAGAGTACTTTTGCCGACGTTGGGAAAGCCGTATAAGCAGACGGTATACATTTCTTTGATGTCAGGGTAGGTGCGCATGATACGGCGGCATTGTTCAAGATAGACAAGCTGAGGGTTGATTTGTTTGAGGATGGATGATATACGGCCATAACATTCGGCGGAGTATTGGCGAATTTGTGTTGCTTGTGATGATCTATTGATTTTGGAGTTGTAGATTTTTTGGAATTGTTTAATCTTGTTGATAGCCCAGGTGAGAGAGGCGACGGATTTTTTGAAATTAGGGATGTCTAGGGTTACAGCGAAGAGTTTTTGGTAAAAGATGTTGAGGTTGGTAACATATGGGAAAACTTCTGAGGTTTTTGTAAGACGAGAGCAGAGGATATCTTTAATAACATCAATTTTACTTGTTTCAAGGGTTTTTATTTTTGTCAGCTGGTCGCCAGATAATTTTTTTTGGGCGAGATGTTCTCTGGCTCTGCGAAAAGCGATGTCTATTAGTTGTTTATGGTTCTCTACCGGGGGGATTTTTTCAAAGTTCATGGTGTTAAATGCAATTTTTTTATTTTTTTTAGTTGTTAAATGTACTCTATTAATTGTCTTTAAATCGGTGTATTTTGTGGTTATAATTCTTGTGTTTTAATGTTTAGTTTACAGTCAATAGGTTAGAATGAGGCCTATTTATAAATGTTTTAGAAATATTTTGATATTTTGGAGTTAGAGAAGCGAAATATTTATATAGTTTGTTTCTTTACTACCAGATTAAGGTACTTTGTAGATGGGGTACTTTTATAAAAAAAGAAGGTGGTTAAACTGAAGCAGCACGTTTTTCAGGAGGTTAAGAAGTTTAAGATCCAGCGATGTTGCAAGAGTTGTAATGCACGAATTGTGGTGGAGAACGCAAATCGGTATTATTGTGCGAGTTGCAGGGGTTATTAAATATTAATTCTTTTTTTCTTTTTTTTCTTGGTTAGTTCTTTTCCAAAAATTTATAAATCACCTCTCAATTTTCAATACTTATGAATCAAACAGTATTATTAATTAGCGGTATTATTCTAGTTATAGGATTAATTGGAGGGATATATTATTTTAACATGGCAAACACACTACAATCTGAAAATACGAGAGTTTTATTTGAAACGACAAAAGGGGATATACTTATTGAGTTATATTCTGAGCAAGAGATTACGGTGGGAAATTTTGAAAATCTGGTTAGAAAAGGAGTTTACAATGGGGTTATTTTCCATAGGGTGATTCCAGGTTTTATGATTCAAGGGGGAGATCCAACAGGTACAGGATTTGGTGATAAGAGTATTCCGATGATTAAAGATGAGTTTAATGGTGTGCAGAGAAATGTTCGAGGAACAATTAGCATGGCAAATGCGGGGCCGAATACGGGTTCAAGCCAGTTTTTTATCAATCTTGCTAATAATAATTTCTTAGATGGAAAGCATCCGGTTTTTGGGAAAGTTGTGGAGGGGATGGATGTTATTGATGCGATTGCGAAAGTTAAAACGGATGCTCAGGATAGGCCTTTAGAAGAGGTAAAGATAATAAAAGCAACTGTTCTTTCTTAAGCGGTCTTATAAAAAAGATTGTAAAAATTGTATTGAGGTGTGTTTAATTAGGTAATTCCCTACAGCTTGCTGTGGGGAGGTTCATTTAGAAAAAGTTTTTGATGTTCTACCAGCCAATATCTTAGGCGAGATCGTCAAGTGGGGCGTTCCTCTGTCAGCCCCACGACCGGAAAAATAATTTTTTAAGTTTGAAAGTAGTAGGTTTGTGTCTATTATTATAAGATTGTGTTCTAAGAGTTTTTCACTTAAAATAAATTTTTAAAGAAGTGTTTGATGTTCTGCCAAACGGTTGGCTGAGGAGTAGGAGTTACTTTTTCAGTAATAGGTGTATTTATTTGAGGTTCAGATTTTGGTATTACTGGGGTTATGGTTTTTGGTTGCTGTTCTACAGCAGGAAGGGAGCTTGTTTGTTCAATTGCTGTTGGAGGTATTTCTGGTTTTGAGGTTGGTTGTTCTGTCTTCATTAGTTTTAATTTTTGTTTGCCTATCGCAAATGTGCCGAATGTTGTTGTAGTTGTAGTATAATATACATAGTCATCTTTGCTGTGGCTAAGAGTTGTGGGAAGTGCTTGATTATCTTGGTAGACAAGTACTTCTGCAGGGAGAAGTTTAGCGGCTGCAATCTCACTTTCTTTTATTTTTAATGTAATAGTTAATTGTTGAATTTTAGCGGCGTCGGGGGAATCTATCGTAAATGCGGAGAGAAGTGCACCATCAAATGAGGGTGGAAGGTCTGGTTCTTTGAAGATTATTTTGCCGTTTTTGATTGTTTCGGAGAAAGTTGCTGTGGCGTCTTTGAGGTTTTTGACGTTGCGGATTTCAAAGAATAGATTTGTATCAGCTGGTTGATAAGAAATTACTTGGATGGCGGCATTGCCGGTTAAAGTTGAATTATCTTCGGTAATTGTGGTTAGTGTCAGAAATGAGGAGAGGAAGATGATAACGAGAAAAGCCCAGAAAGATTTGTTGGGAAGTTCTTTTGTAAGAGTTACGTGAGGTTGTATTTTTGTAGATTTATGACTTTTCTTATTCACCTTCTTTTTTTTCATGGGTAAAGGTAAATTTTTAAGATATATAAATGTTTGGGGGGTTCTCAACCAAAACTATTATAAATAAAAGGTAGATTTTAATGATTATTGGGGCCATAGTTCAGACCGGGAGAACACATGGCTGAAGAAGGCTTGGTGATGTTTACGAATGTCAAAGCAACTCTGAGACCATGACGTCCGGGGTTCAAAAGGTCATTTCGTGAGAAGTGGATTGAAAGTCCCCGTGGCCCCATATTTTTTGTTTAATCAACTTAATCTGATGGTTAAAGAAATATATTTTTGTTTTATCAATTACGGTTATTCTTCTTAACTAATATCTTGATTTTTGTTGTTTTAGTTATTGATATATCTTATTTATCTATGGACTAATCCCAGGCATACTATTTGTTAATATGGAACTAGCGAATAAGTTGAAGAGGACAATGACGATTGCAGCGAGTGCGCAATATAATAATGTGCTGTTGATGAGATTTTTTCCTAATTCGTAGCGTTCGCCTAATTTATCGGCGCCGTTTTCGATGCCGTTGCTGAGAATTGTGAGGATATATGTTATTTGGACAATGTAAATGCCAACAACGATTTGGAAGTGATAGGTGGGTATACCAATGCCAAAGATGTTTAACATGTCAGACATGCCTCCGGCGCTACCACCGGCAGCGTTTTGTGAAGTAATTGCACCGAGTTGGGCGCTAAGTTTAGTTAGTATGGTTGAAATCATGGAGGTGATACCAATGACGATTCCGGCGATAGCAGGGGTGAGAAAGCTGGTTTGGGCTTTCATGGAGGAAATGATGTCTGCCATAAGGTCTTTCAAACGTTCTTCAACGGAATGGATTTCTTTGATGTAACGGGACATGGAGAGGAGAGCTTGGGCGGCAATTCGGGGTCCTCGTTTCGCGCTTTCAATTAATACTTTCATGGAGGATTCGATGACTTTTGAGGGATACAGAGAAACGGCGCCGACTTTTGGGTCGAAGAGGGCGCGTTCTAAACCCATCCCGAGTTTTGTAATATTTTTTTCAGCGATGTTGAAGAATTCACCAGAAGTTGTGTCACGCATGGTTTGGGCGACTTTGGCGAAGGCGATTTCAGCTGGCAAGCCATCTCCCAAACGGTTGCCGAGTTGGAATAATGCCGAGGCGAATTCATCTTCTAAATTTCTTGTGCGTTCGCGGAGGGCGAGAACGTTTTTTGATCTGAGAGAGTAGTATAAGCCAAATGAGATGCCGAGGGTGGCGATGAGGACAACTGAGAGTAATGATGCGCCGATACCAAATGGACCTATTTTATCTGTTTCTTTGCATTCAAGACCTTTATCTGGCGGGCAGACATAGTCAAGCAGCTTGAGAGTTCCTTGTTCGTTAAATGAAATGTCTTGAGCATTGAGAGAGTGTAGAATTAAGGGGGTGAGGCCGATGAGCAAGCCGATGATGAGGATGAAGATGCTGATGAAGATGGGGTTGATGCTAAGGGTTGTGGTGGTGCTGAGGCTGAGGTTGATGTTGCGAAGTTGTTTCGCACCGGGTTTTTCGCTTGGGTCCGTTGAGCCATAGCCGGCAGGACGTTTAGAGAGGATGGTGCGGCCAAGGTAATAGACGCCGATGGGGAGGGAGATGTTGTAGAGAACGGCGATATAGATGGCGGTTGTGAAAGGATTAGAGCCACCAGCCATGAAGCTGACGACGAGTGGGAGTATGACTAAACCTAGGATGGGGAGAATGACACCAAGCATGTGGAGCATGGTCATGGGAGATTTTAATTCGTGTGCGTAGTGAAGCATATTTTCATAGGTGCCGTTTAAGATGACGTCGAGAGCTTTGTCTAGTAAAGTGAGACGGCGTTCGTCAGATGGTTCATATAAAGAGGATTCAATCAAATGAAAAGATTCGACGAATTCGCGGTCCCATTCTTTCCATTGGTTTAGGTAGGCGTTGGCGGAGTCTCTTATTGTGGAATATTTTTGGGTTTCGACGTCCCAGAGAATTTTTCTAAAGTCGAGAGAGAGGGGTTGTTCAAGGTGGTCAGCAGCGAATCCAATGGCACGTTCAAGGTTAGGGGTATGGCGCATGTAGGTGACGAGGTAGAAAATACTTTG
>CAYSCV010000003.1:0-33749 GCA_964429715.1 uncultured Methanosarcinales archaeon | reverse complement strand
TAGAACTTAGTTCAGATTTAAATAGTTTCAAAAAAAGAAAAAGAAAGGTGGTTTAAAATGAAATTAAAGTCATATGTTTTTGTGTTGTTTAATATAATGTTATTGCTTTTAGCTTTAGTTTTTGTTTCTTCTGAAGTAAAAGATTTAGTTTCTATAGATGTGTTTAATATGAGTAGGTCTAACAGTTCTCAGGGGGGTGGATTTGTTATTTCTTCTAGTAGTAATGGTTTTGTTAATGGGTCATCTTTAAATTCAAATACTGTTGGTTCAAGTGGTATTTCAGTATTGAATATTAGTAGTGGTGTTATTAATGTCAATGTAAGTTTTTTTCGTAATGGTACACATGGTAATTATGTTAATGTAACATTTGGATGGTTATTATCTAAATCTAATAATACTGTTATGCTTAATACAACTATATTTAATAATACTCTAAATCAATCTGCTTTTAATTATTCGTTTAATTCTGGTTTGTTAGGATGGGTTGTTTATAATCTTACGATTCAGTTAGAAAACGTTTCGGGATTACGTATTATAAATTTTAGTTTTGGTTTTGATGTTTTGATAGATAGGACTGCTCCTCCAATTCAATCTTTTGGACTTAATCAAACTAACAATTTTAATATTACTGGAAGTCGAAAATTTGTGATTAATGCATCAGTTAATGATTCATTTTATACACAAAGTGTAAAAATAGGGGTAAGGAATTCGTTTAACAATTTAACTGAGTTTAATTTGACTACAACTAGAAACTTTACTCTTTTTGCTGCGGAGTTAGATTCTGCATTTCTTACTGATGGACTTTATACTTTAGTTGTGTATGCAACTGATTCTCTCGGAAATAACAATGTAAGTGTTAATAATGTAACGTTTGTTGTTGATAGAACTGGTCCCAATGTTACTAATATATTTTTAGGTAATTGGACGAATGGGGCATATATTGGTGGAGATGTGGCGGCGCTTGGAGCTAATACTATTGTCAATATAACTGTTGAGGCAAATGATAGTTTAACGCAAACAAATGGTCAGGCTTCCAATAATTATCTTGCACAGGTATTTTTCAATATCTCTAATTCGACGGGGCAAATTAATTATACTCGAGCAATTCAGAATGGATCTTTGTGGAATGCGTCTGTTGTGTTAAATTTATCAGATAGTCGTTATTTTCCAGATGGGGTGTATTCAATTATTGTCTATGCAAATGATAGTTTGAATAATTATAATCGAACGCAGAATTTGACGTTTACGATTGATCGTGTTGCACCATCTGTTTCGGTGAGTTGTACTACAAACCCAACGGTGGGACAGACGGCGACGTGTACGTGTACGGTGAGCGATGCGACGGCGGGTTTAGTGACAGGGTATGGGTTTCCAGGTGGGAAATTAACTGAATCTACGACTGCTTCAAGTGTAGGGTCGTTTACATCAAGCAATTGTGGAGCAACGGATAATGCGGGAAATAGTCGTACAGCCACCGGAAGTTGGACCGTTGTAGCTTCTTCTTCAGGAGGAAGTGGTGGGGGAGGCGGAGGAGGATCGGGAGGTGGAGTATCTAAAGGAGTTGTAGATCAATTTGAGAAGAAAGTCTGGACGTCTATTAATAAGGGTGAGATGGCAAGTATTGCTGTCAAAGATGGACAGATTGGTGTTACGGGTGTGGAGTTTACGACCAGTAAAGCAACATATGGTGTTACTTTGCAAGTTGAAAAAGTGAGTACTTTACCAATCAATGTGAAAGCTGTTGATAAGAAAGTGTATAAGTATGTGAAGATTACAGAGAGTAATGTTGATAAAGCACTTGATGGTGTGGCGAAAGTGAATTTCAAAGTGACAAAAGATTGGTTGAAAGAGAATGGGTTACAGAAGGAGAATGTCATAATGTATCGTTATGTTGGTACACAGTGGGTCGGGTTGAAGACAACTGTTGGTGAGGATGATGGTACATACCAAACTTATGTTGCAGAAACGCCAGGGTTTAGTTACTTTGCGATTGGGCAGGGAGAAGCTGTTGTTGCTCCAGCTGTTGTGAAAGGAGAGAAGAAAGTTGAATCTGCTAAATCAGAAGTGAAATCTGAACCTGTAACAGAAGCAGCGAAGGCAGCGGCTGTAACACCTGCGACTTCAACTGAAAAAACTTTGGATGCAACAGAAGCAGCTACTAAAACAACGAGTGGTTCAGGCTCATGGTGGGTCTGGATTGTGTTTGTGCTTGCAATTGGAGTTGTGATTGTTGTGGTTTACTGGTGGGTGAAAAAGTAATTTTTTTTGTTCATTTCTTTTTTTTCTCTTTTTGTTGTTTCTTTCTATTTATAATTGTTTGAATAATTAATATTTACAGAAAGCACTGCTTTCTTATGTTGCTTACTGCAACATTTACTCAAACTTATCTAAGAGGAGTTGCAATGCAAAAAATACGAAATAAGAAAACTGAAAACTATCAGTTTTCTATCTAGAAATGCGATAGTTTTCGTATTTCTTGAACTATCGTATTTCTGCACAGAAATGTGATATTTTTCACATTTCTTGTGGCGCAATTTTAAGCTTATCTTTGCACCTATAGAGAAGTTTGAATAATTATCTTTTTTACTCAAACTACTCTAAGAGGATCTGTCACTGTTGTTCCGAAGTTGCTTGCGAGCAACTTCTGTCACGATGTTCCGAACTTACCTTCCGGTAAGCTTGCCTTACGGCAAGTCTAGTCACTAGCGTTCGTGACTTTCCTGAGGGAAAGAATTGCTTTTTGCAAACTCCTCTATAATTGTTTGAATTCAATGGAAACTTACTATATATTCATGATATTCATAGGAGTTTCAGATCAGTCTATTTACATATAAACTATTTTTTCCCAGTTTAAATAAATAAAATGACTCATTTACTCTTGTTGGGTGAAACTAAATATTTATATATTAGTTATTTTTCTAGAACTTAGTTCAGATTTATAGATTATAAAAAATGGAAAGGTGGTTTAAAATGAAAAGTCGATTATTAATTTTGTTGTTGATAACGTTATTAGTGGGTGTTTCTGTTGTGGAAGCAGGTTTGTTTGCAAATACAATTATGATCTTATCTCCAAATTCTACTGCTATTTCTCTTACAACACTTAATTTATCTCGGACTATTGTGTTAAATGCAAGTATTATGAATCCTATATTTGGTTCTGCGGTTAATGGTACACATGGTAATCATGTGGTTAATATGACTTTTCTGTGGTATCTTCAAGGTACGCCTTCCTATTCTTATAATGTGAGTATTACTAATACTTCTGCCAATCAAAGTACACCTTTTAGTACAACTTTTAACACGGCAAATTTACCGGATGGTGTTTATACTTTGAATGTTACGGCGTATAATAGGACATATATTGTTCAGCCAGATTTTGCAAGTAACATTAGTTTACTTAGTTTCTTAGTTGATAATACGGCTCCGAATGTGACTAATATTTATGTGGGGAATATAACGGATGGTGCGTATATAGGGGCAAGTGTCGGGGCAGTTACAGCAAATTATCTTTTAAATTTATCTTTGCAAGTGAATGATACTGTTAGTATAGCTTCTGTTCGAGCTAACGTGACAACGAGCAGCGGGTTAGTGTCACAAAGTTCGGTATTTAGGGGAATTACGAATACGACTTATAGGCAAAATTATGCGGGTAATAATAGTATTTTTGTTTTGAATGGTACATTTGCGCCAACTATAGCAGGGGGATCAGGAAATTATACTCCAGCTATTATCAATGTTTCGGCATTAAGTGATGGGGTGTATACTATTTATGTTGATGTGAATGATACACATGGTAATAGAAATGTCACTAGTTTTACTTTTACAGTGGATAGGACAGAACCATCTGTTTCGGTGAGTTGTACTTCTAATCCAATCGTTGGTTCTATAGTAACGTGTACGTGTAGTGTGAGTGATGCGACGGCGGGTTTAGTGACTGGATATGGCTTTCCAGGGGGAGCAACTACGGAATCTACGACTGCTTCAAGTGTAGGGTCGTTTACATCAAGTAGTTGTGGAGCAACGGATAATGCGGGAAATAGTCGTAAAGCCACTGGAAGTTGGACGACGGTTGCTTCGTCTTCAAGTTCAGGGAGTGGGCCGGGAGGTTCACCTAATGGGGTTGTTGTGAAAGCAGCAGGGCAGTTTAACAAGAAAGTATGGACGTCTGTTAATAAAGGTGAGATAGTTAGTCTTGATATTGCTGATGCGGAAGTTGCAGTGTCAAAAGTAAGCTTTACGGCAGGACAAAATGTATATGGGGCAACATTACAAGTGCAGAAAGTAAGTGTGTTACCTAAAGAGGTTCCAGCGTTGGCTAAGAATGTCTATAAGTATGTTTCGATTAGTCAAATCAATTTAGCGAAAGCTATCGAAGGTGAGGTAGGAGTTACATTTAAAGTGAGTATGGATTGGCTTACAGAGAAAGGTTTAGCAAAAGATAATGTCGCTTTACATCATTTTGTGAATGGTGAGTGGGTAGCATTACAAACTACCATCAGTGAAGAAGATGGCGGATATGTAACGTATACTGCACAAACGCCAAGTTTTAGTTATTTTGCAATTGCGGAAGGAAAAGCGATGCCTGCACCGGTAGCGGAGAAGAAAGCAGGAGCAGCAACAACGGCTGCAAAAGATTCAACCGCTAGCGGAAAAGATGTTCTGGCAGGAACCGGTACTTCGTCCTCTTCCACATCATCTCCCGCAACAGGTGAAACACAAGTGATGAATTCTTCATCGACTGGTATGTGGGTTATAATTGTACTTGTTGGTGTTGTTGTTATTGGTGTTGTGTGGTGGTTGATGACGCGTAAGAAAGAGAGTGCAGTTGCAAAGAAGAAATAGTTTTTTTTAATTTTCATTTTATTTTATTAATTATTTAATAAAGCAAAATTGTTTGCTTATCATAGGCAGATGCAAGCTATAAGTATTGCTATCAAAGATAGAGGAGGGAGAGATGATTACACAAACTGATAAAGTAGGTTTAAGTGTGCTATTTATTTTATTTATAAGTATAGTTAGTATAGGGGTGTATGGGCGTTTCTTTTTATCGGATAATGGTTCTTTTCTTTCTTTGAGTTCAGGAAGTTCTTTGTTGACGGGTGCGGTAGTTGGGTTGCAAGGGATAGATGTGCAGAGTGGAGTTTCACAGGTTGTTGAATGTTGGTCGTTTGGATCGCAGACGGCGTGTAATAATAATGCTTCTTTAGGATGTAAATGGAATTCAGGGGGTAGTTATTGTGAACGATGGGGTTGTTTTCATGGTGATGCAACAAATCAGACATTTTGTGAAACAACATTGAAAAGTTCTTTTAATCAATCTTGTGCGTGGACGGCAGGGACAAGTTCTTGTAATCCAGTTGGAGGAGGATTTTTTGGCAGTGGATGTAGTGATTTTAATGGCAATGCAAATAGTTGTTATAATGCTTTTTCTTGTGTGTGGAATGCTAGTTCTAATTTATGTTTTACGGCTTCTGGTGGGTTTGGTCAACAAGCTGGTTCTAATAATAATCCGGGATGTAGAGTTCTTACAGACCAAAAGATTTGTAATGGATTGAATGGTTGTTTATGGGATAGCGGATTTTCGACGTGTAATGGGAATGATGGGGGGATGAGTTGTTCTGTTTTAAATAAATCAATGTGTCCGGATTTTACGTTGCTTTCAACGTGCTGTGGTTGGAATGGAACAAATTGTACAACGTCGTTTGATAAAGGGTGTTATAGTAAAGTTCCGACGTTACCTACGGGCGGAATGTTTTGTGAGGATTATAAAGCGTTTAGTAATCAAACATTATGTCAATTAATTTCTACAACGCCTTATTATTTACCTTGTGCATGGGATAATAAAACAAATCAATGTCATTTTAATAGCATTGGATTTGGAGGGACGAGTGGTTCTGGTGGCGGAGCAAAGTTTGATGAGATTAGCACGGAATTAGGGTGTAAAAGTGCAGGGGGAACGTGGAAGTCACAGCAATATATGGATGGGTCTGGTACAACAAAGACAGATACGTGGTGTGAATTTAATTTTGGGTTCTCAAATGGGGGAACGGGAGGTTCAAGTGGGAGTGGAAATTGTGATTCGGCATGTTGGGCGTGTGAAACAGGAGTAAGTTCTGGGAAAGGTAATACTACCACTCAAGCGCGTTCTTATTGTGAGAATTCAGCTGTTGGATATTGTGAGTTTAGGTCTGATAGCAATGCTCCAAATAAGTTAGGGTGGTGTAATGCGAAGCAAACGTTTATTGAAGGAGGGGCGAAGAGTTGCAATGATGTGTGTGGGTCTTGTGCATTTATGAAAAATCCGCAATCTCAGTGTCAGAATAGTACGAAAGGATGTGTGTGGTCAGCAGATACCAGTGCATCGAATGGGGAAGGGTATTGTTATGGGAAGAGTGAAAAATATTGCGGTACTGATTGTTTTAGTTGTTATGATTCAAGTACGTGTACGTTTACTGGTAAAGGTGGAGGGGGAGCATGTACTTGGGATGTAGCAAGTTCATTTTGTAAACCGACAGGATTTAATGGGGAAGTTTGTTTTGATGGCAAGGATAATGATAATAATGGGGTAACTGATTGTGCTGATCCGGGATGTTCTAATGATAAGTTTTGTGGTGGAGAAGATTTGGCAGTCGGGTTTAATGCAGATTGTCCTTCGTTAATTTCAAATGCAACATGTATAAGTAGTAAGTGCCAATGGTCTAAATCTATGTTTGAAAATAGTTTTGGAGGTGCGAGCGGGGGGCATTGTGATTTTCCCGGTGCGCAATGTGGTATTTTAGATGAGCAGTTTCCTTGTCAAAATACTCAAGGGTGTTCATGGAGTAGTGCTGCGGCTAATACATGCGGAAAAAATGGAACGTTGTTTATGAGTTGTTTTCCACAGAATAATCAAACTAATTGTGAAGCGGTGGTTGGATGTGGGTGGTCTAATGATCATTTTAATAGCAGCCGAGGGCGATGTGAGCCAATTGTTTTTTCTCAATGTTTTGGTAATGAGACACGATTTCAAAGTCAAACATTATGTGAAAATAATATGACTCTTAAAGGAATTTCTAGTCAGGTATGCGGGTGGACACCAGATTCATTTTCTCCAAGTGGAGGACGATGCGGGCCATCTTGTTTTACACGGCCGGGAACAACACAAGGATGTCAGGATATGAGTGCAGGTCTTTGCGCTGTGACGACGGGGTATTGCGCACCGAGAACGTTTGGGGGCAATTGTAATGTTGCGGATGGAAATAAAACGCGTTGTGAATCTGAATTTAATTCCACATGCAGTTTTTTCTTTGATGGCAATGTGAATAATAATCAAAATGTATCGGAGCGAGGGTGGTGTAAGTCGAAGGGGGAAGGAAAAGTATTTGGATTTATGGGGGACACCCCTCCTACTATTTTAGGAACTGATGATAATGAGGTTGCGGTTAATAATTCTTGGGATTTGAGTAATATTGGGCTGCGTGATGATTTTGATAGGCTTGTTTTAGGTGCGAATGTTATTGAATTTAGTCGTAGTGCAACTTGCAATGGAACAGTTTTGGTAGATGGCACTATTGGGGCAGGAAGTCAAAATTATACTTTCTTTTGGTATTTAGATAGTGATGGGAATCCTACAAATCATTGTGCTTCTCGAGATAATAGTTCTGTTATGGGATTTGAATTTTCATTTAAATATCAGGCAATATGGGGAGCAGCAAAAGTTGAGAGAACAGCATCGTATCAATGTGTCAATGGGAGTTGGGGGCCAGTACCTGTGCCGTTGTCTTCCACACCGCAAAAAATGTGTCCGTTAATTCAAGGGGGAATGGCAGCGGTTGGTAAAAAAGATTTGTATAAATTTAAAGATTTGTATAATAAGTCTAAAGATTTACGGTTGTATACAACCGTTGGTGATAGTATTAGTGTTGTTAATGAGAGTCGAGTGAATGATACGGCAGGACCGTATTATTATAGTCCAGGAGCGATTGATTTTAGGTTTGAGGATTGTTCGAATTCAGGAGGAGATGCGGATGGAGATGGGCTTACGGCGAGTAATGATCCTGATTGTACGATGTTTCAGAAGTTTGGCTATGTACCTAACGAGGGAGGATTTCAATGTGGGGATGCGCAGGATAATGATGGGGATGGAAAAACTGATTGTGCGGATGAGGGGTGTAAATATGATTATATTTGCGGCGGGACAGGTACAATTGGAAAAGATGCTACAGATAAATCAGCACCGAAGGTTGCGTGGTTCCAAGTAGATACATTTCCGGATGCGGCGTTTATCAAGTTTGATACGAATGAACCGGCAAATGGGTCGATACAATTTTATGGATTAAATACAACGTGTAGTGCTATAAATAAAACAGTATATGATGAGGCATTGCTTGATGATAGTCCTGATTATAAGATTTGGCATAATGTACCAATAGATAATTATGATTTTAATTCACAGCGTGTTGGAGCGTTGGCAAATGCAACAGCTTATTTTTACAAAGCGACGATGTGTGATATCAATGGAAATTGTGCGGTGAGTGCGTGTTTGAATTTTACGACGAAAGCTTTACTCTCGGGATGTAAAGGTTGTTCCGCAACGTTTACGTTTCCGTTTGCGGCAAAATTAGGATCAAGTGCAAGTGATCCGATGGGGGATATGGTCTATAAATTTGAATTTCCAACAGGCGGGACAACTATTTTTAGTGGAAATGCAGCGGCAGGTACACAATTAAATAGCACGTCGATGCGACGATTTAATTTAGTGATTGAGAATCCAAATGCGACGAATACGTCTCACTGGCGGGTTAAGTTTATCAATGCAAGTTTGACAGGTAAGATTGCGACAAGTACACAGAATTTTACGGCAGGGTCTGATTTTCAATTTAACATGACATCAAATACGACAGTTAATTCTAAATTTGTAGGCTTGAGTACATCAAAATGTCAGGATATGATTAATTCATTTCGACCTAAAAAAATAGAGATTGGCATTCCAGGGAACTTCACGACAGAGTTTTGGCAATGTACCTCGGGGGCTTTGGGTAATTGTACTAATAGAGCTTCGAATGCAAGCAATCCTGTTACGGGAAGTTATGGCAGCGGCTATTTTAATGCGACATTGAATATGACGTTGTGGCAAACGCCAGCAGAGTGGGGGTGTTAAACATGAAGAAAATTGTTGTTTTAGTTGTAGTAGGTTTATTATTGATGTCGGTTGTGTTTGCGGCGTATGGGGGAAGTAAGCCGGCTTCTTCATCGTCAAGCAGTAGTTCTTCATCGACTTCATCAAGTAGTTCTTCGTCGAGTTCTTCTTCAGGTGGTGGAGGGGGCGGCGGAGGATCAGCGGGAACAAAGTTGGTGGCGACTCCAACTGCGGCTAAAACAACTACGGTTGCGGCAACTCCGGTGTCTTCAAGTGTGCCTGAGGTAAGTACGTCAAGCAGTAGTTCAAGTTCTTCTTCTAGTTCATCCTCAGGAGGTGATTCAGCGACTAGTTCTACGGCTTCACAGGCAGCAACAACAAATACGGCAGCGGCAACAACCAGTGCAAGTGCGACAGGCAAAAGTGCATTGGCAGGGCATTCGTTTTTTAGTTCACTTGGTGGAATTGTGACTGATTTCACGTGGTTATGGCTGACTATTGTTGGTTTGGCAATTATAGGGGGTATCTATTTGTATATTAGGGAAAGTAGAACACAAAATTAAATAGATTTGGTCATATGTTAAATGCACTTATGGTGTATTCTTTTACTTCTTTTTAATCTTTCATTGATGACTTAGTGGTTAAAATTGTGCTAGATAAAAAGGGCTAGATAAAAAAGATTTCTGGGTGGGATTCTACTTTATTTTTTAAAATATCTTCCGGGTGGTATTTTCCTATGACTTCTGAGAGTTTTTGTGAAGGAAAATATTTTAAAAGTACGGTGGTAAGATATCCTGATTGGGCATGATATCTCCCGCTTTGTTCTGCGTATAGGCAAAGTGCTTCTTTGGGATCACGCATTCCCAGAATACCTAAAGGATTATGAAAATGGATGTCATGGGGTGAGAAATATGCCCGAGCAAGAGGAGCTGAAGAATGGAAGATTTTTCCGGCCATAGCATACTTTCTGTGTTCAAAAAATGATAGTTGAATAAGAAGCGTGTCTGCAATATTGATTGTTTGTTGTTTATCGCAGGATATTAGAAGATCTAATGAATACTTTGCAACTTCCTCTAATTTGAGGTTATTATGTTGCACTCTTGGTTGGGGCGTTATGTGATATATCCTTTTTTCTCTTTCTAAAGGGGGCATTTTCTTGAAAAAGAGGCTGGAATTTATAAATCTTCCCTATAAAGTAGTAATTTAGCTACGTTTACGCCGCACGACGTAATTCGTTTTGTACTTCTGCTTTTGCGATACTGATCTCTGCTTTTGCGTGACTAAGAAATGTTTGAAATGCTTTCTTTACAGCGTCTACGTTTACAGGAGTTATCATCTTTATCTTCTCTGTAATATCTTGCCATCGTTTTAATTCTGCGGCAATAACTTGACTATTTTCTGAATTTTTTGGATGAAGAGTAATTATTTTATGTAAATATGTTTGGTATAGTTGAATTAATGCAAGAATATTTTTTTTTTGAGAATTTATATTTAGAGCGGTTGTTGTTTTTTTAAGCTCGTTTTCTAATCCCAAAATGATTTTACTGATCTCACTTAAAGAAAGATGTAATACTGTCAAATTCTGTTTTTTCATGTATATATCTTGGTAATACTTGGAAGATATAAAGCTTTCTTTTTTGTCTTTTTTTAAATTAGCTTTGGTATAAATTTATATTGTACTTTTTCTTTATAGTGTTGATATTCAGGGTCTTGTGAGAGATGACGTTCTTCAGTATATGCACGCAAGATATAGATTATTGTCCAGAAGAGCATGCCTATTGCGAATGGGAGGGTTTGGGATGAGAAAGGAATTAAAGCAGGAAGGAGGGTGAGCCACCAAATGCTAAGTTTTGAAGTATAGGCAGGATGGCGGATGAGGTTATAAGGGAATTTAGTTACTATGCCGCGGTTGGTGAGGTTTGAGGCTTTGAGGCCAAGAGAAAAGGAGGCTGCGACGTAGATGATCAGCAGAAAAATGATGATTGTTTTGAGGATGAGGGTAGCATAGGGGTTGGAGAAGGTTGCGTAGTCATTGCTGCCCCAAGGAACATATTGACCAACAATGCTGTTAAATGGAGGATAACAGATTAATGTGACGAACCAACCAAAAAAAGTGGGTTCGACGGATTTGCAGATGTTTTGAAGTTTGGTTGATTCTGTGCAGTAGCCTAACGTAAAGATAAATGTGTCGAGGGTGAAGAGAAGAGTGAGGAGGAAGGGGAAGAGGGTGAAATTACTGAGAAGTTGAGGTATTTCTTGTATGTGGTTATAACAGAAGTTTATGAGCAGAGGAAGGAAGAAGAGTTTAACGAGCATGAAGAGGAGGGCAGTTTTTTCTTCGTTGTGCAGGGTGATTGTTTTGGTTTGTTTGTACTCAGTGAGATTGCGTTTAACGCAGGTGAGGATGGTGAGAGATTTATTTATGGTTGTTTGTTTGTTGAAGAACAAGTAGTATGCTGCGCCGAGCAGAATATATAAGATATATAAAATGAGAAGAGTTGATTTAGTTACTGGCTGAAGGTTCTGCTGGTAGTAGGGAAGAGTGCGGGTTAGGAGAAGGCCGAAGCCGTAGATAGTTAGGCTGGCAAGGTAGAGTTTGAGGTTGTGTTTTGAGATGGCGAGGGACATGCTGTTTTTGTTGTGATGCTGATTATATTATTCTTAACTTATAGATAATTGCGTTGATTTTGTTACATTACACGCAATTATCTAATAAGACAATTGCGATTTAATTTGTAACATTATTAGTGCAATTGTCTATATATCTAATATACGTTGGGTTTCGGTTTCGATGCGGCGTTGGAAGTCGGTTGCGGTTTCGCCTTCACGTTTTGAGGTGTTGAGTGTTTGAAGTAGTGAGGTGATGAGGTGGAGTTCGGTTTGTTTGTCGAAGAGTTGGAATTGGCCGAGGTGTTCTTGGATGAGTTCGTGTTCGATGGTTTCAGGGTTATGGTTGGCGAGTTTGATTTCTTCGAATTGTTCAGCGATGAGTTTATTTGTGTTTTTGAGGATGGCGTAGGCGTTTTGTTGATAGAGTTTATCGATGATTTCTTTGAAGTTGATGTCGGAGACTTTACCATGAGTGAGAGTGCCATGAAATTTTAGGGTTAGGATAGTGTTGGTGAGATCTTGGTTTTGGAAGTGTTGAAGGGTTTCGTAGAGAATAATTTCTGGTGATTTGTTGTTGCAGTTGAGATTGAAGGCGATGTGGTTGATTACATTTAAATGGATGTATTCAATATTTGTTTGGTTGTTTTCAACGGTTATGAGGTAGTAGCCGCCATGCGAATATTCTTCGAGTTCGGAGAAGTTGTTAGGGAATAACGCGCCGGTGTAGGTGACTAAAGGGTAGTTGGGTTGAGTGTGTTTGGTTGGATGATGGATATGGCCGCCGGCGTAGTAGTTGAAGTGTTTGGGAAAGATTGATAGGGGTTGCGATTCAATCATGGCTAATTTTGTGGGTAGTAGTTCGGTGATGGTTGTGTGAAACATAAATATTTTGTAGCCGGGTTCGGATTCTAGATCAGAGAGGTGGAGGTTTTCGTAATACGTTTTGTCGAGCAGACCGCGTCTTCCTAAAATGCCTGTAATCTTGGTTTGGGTTTTTTCGTCTATAGTGAATTTGAGGTGGAGTTCTTTGGTGTCGGGGTTGATTGAGCCTTTGCAGACGTTTTTTAATAATCCTGCGTTTTCTAGAACGTCAATCATGGTTTTTCCGCTAGGAGAGAAGTCATGTGAGCCAGCAATAACGTAGAGAGGGATGTTGTTGTCGTGGAGGTGTTTGAGAGATTTGGTGACGATTTTTAAAGTGTCTAATGAAGGGAGAGAGGTGTTGAATAGGTCGCCTGCGAATAAAATGAAGTCGACTTGTTGTTTGATGCAGTTGTCAATGGCTTGGAGGAATGCAGATGTTGAGAGGTCGCGAAGTTTCGGGTCGCGCCAGGAGCCAAGATGGAGGTCGGCGAGGTGGGCGTAGCGGAATGAATTCATGTATTCTCTTTTTAGAATGATTATTTATATTAATTGTGGTGGAGCAGTAGAGATGTTATATTCCGATTGCGTTTAACACTTTTTTTGATAATTATTTAAAATTACAGTGGCCATCTCCGGCCAGGTTTCTCTTACAGTAATTGAACCGTTGCCGTTGTATTCATGTTCTGAGAGGCCGAAGAGGTACATGCGGCCTGGGTATTTCTGTTGCTGAAGGTGGGAGAGGATTCTGGTGTCGTTGTCGATGAGCCCTGTTATGTGCGGCTGAAGGGCGTGGAGTGTTGATGTTTTCCATTTGACTTGGTTTGCGTAGTCGATTGTGTTGTTGCGCATGATGAGAGGTTTTTTGGGAAAGCCGTGTTCGTCTAGCCAGCGTTGGGTGAGGGTACGCATGTCTTCTTTTCTTGCGGTGAGGTAGCAGGAGAAGAGTTGGTGATGGTGAAGGGTATTTGTATGATGTACGGCATGCGGAAAAGGAGAAAGTTCATAATGAAATTGGCTATCATTTACTTTTGTTTTGAGAAGTTCATATGCGTTTGAGATATCTTTCCAATGAAGTGTTATACCCGTGATTGCGTAGTGTTTACGAAAGAGTTCTTTTGTAAGATAAGATGGTGCAGGAAATTCTTGGCGAAGAAGGTCGAAGTAGCCGTCACTTGTTAGAGAGATAGTATCGTCAATGTCTAAGGCTAAGCCGGGGTGAGTGGATTGGAGTTTTTTTGTGATAGTTTCTAAAGTTTGTGTCATGAGATATTATTTTTGAGGCAGTTATTTAAAGATTGTTGTATTTTTTTCGGATGAGGGTTTTTTTTGTGATAATTGAAATATAATTTTTTTATAAGTTTATTTTAAATAGTTCTTTTGCAGCGTTTAATTGTTGCTGAGCTATTTGTGCTTGCATTCTTTTTTGTTCTTCTTCATATTTCTTTTTTTGCTGCCAAATTTCATGTTCTACTTTTTTTATTCTTTCAAATAAATTTGTTAATAATTTATCACTTGCACTGGGGTTGTAGGATTTTCCTTGATAAGATTCTCCTATCCATTTGGGATGATGGTTCCAAACACTATAAGTTGTTTCGGAGGCAGTGTAAGAAAAAATAGTTTGATGACGTTCAAAAAAACCACGTATTGTATTGTTATCAGAATAAAAACAACTTTCAATACTTAATTTTTTGTCTTTAATAATTAATGATCTAATGTATGTATTTCCATAATCTCTATACTCCGTTCCATGATGAGTACATCTTTCTACAAGAAAGTAAATATAGTCCCCTTCCTCATAATACCGTCCACTTTCTCCAGAATAAGTGCTACTATTATAATATTTAAATTGATCTACTGGAATGGTATACATTTTGTTAATTATTCTTTCAAGCATTTCATAAGTACATATTTCTGTTCTTTATAAATGTTGTTACTTGTAAGGAGTTTTGTGTTTTTCTATTAATAGTAGAGTGGACTTGATTACGAATGATAATCATCTAGTTTCTCACTTGATAAAACAAACATAGATTGGTTTGCTTCGAGGAGGAGGTTAAATCCTAATTATTATTCCACGGTTACTGATTTAGCAAGCAACCTCGTTTCGACTCGGAGCTTGCCAAATCATTCGATGGTAACAGATTTAGCAAGACAAGGTCACTGCACTTTGTTTCGTTCTTTGCTTGGCGAAATTATTCAACAGTTACACTTTTCGCCAATAACCTCACTGGCGTTCGGAACTTGCTAAATCCTAATTATTATTCTACGGTAACAGATTTAGCAAGATTCCTCGGTTTATCAATGTCACATTCTTTGATATCAGCAATATGATATGCTAAGAGTTGCAGAGGGATGGCGATTAAAAGAGGGTAGAATAGAGGGTCTGTTTTAGGGAGGTAGATGATGTCGTCTGCTATTTGTGAGAGTTTCGCATCTCCTTCTGTTGCTATTGCAATGATTTTGCCGGATCTTGCTTTAATTTCTTGGATGTTGCTGAATGTTTTATCATATAATTCATCTTGTGGGCAGATGGCTATTGTGGGTGTGTCTTCACTGATTAATGCAATGGGGCCGTGTTTTAATTCGCCAGCAGGATAGGCTTCGGCGTGGATGTAGGAGATTTCTTTTAATTTTAATGCGCCTTCTAATGCTAATGGGTAGTTGATGTTTCTGCCTATATACATGATGCTGTGGTGGTGATAGTATTTTTGGGCGATGGTTTTGATGTGGTTGTTTAACGTGAGGGTTTGGTGTAGTAATGGGATGAGGGGGGTGATGTCAAAAGGTTGGTTTGCGATGGTATGGGCGAGTTTGTAGAGGAGGATGAGTTGGGCGGTAAATGCTTTGGTTGAGGCGACACCGATTTCTGGCCCTGCGCGGGTGTAGATGACTTGGTCGACTTCTCTGGCGATGGTGCTTTCAATGACGTTGATGATGCCAAGGGTTTGTGCACCGTGTTGTTTTGCGAGTCGTAGGGCAGCTAAGGTGTCGGCGGTTTCGCCGCTTTGTGAGATGGCGATGACGAGGTCAGATTTGTTGATTAATGGTTCTTTGTAACGGAATTCTGAAGCAATTTCGTTGAGGGTGGGAATTTTGGTGAGTTTTTCTATTAAATATTTTGCGACGTAGCCGGCGTAACTGGCGGTGCCGCAGGCGATGATGATGATTCTTGCAAGGGGGTGAGAGTGGAATTGGGTGATGAGAGATTCTGGCAGAAGAACTTTACTTGTTTCTTCGATGGTTAAAGGTTGTTCAAAGATTTCTTTGAGCATGAAGTGTTTATAGCCTTGTTTTTGGGCTTGTTCGAGATTCCAGTTTATTTCTTTTATTTCTATTTTTTGAGGTTCTCCCTGAAAATTGTAGATATTTACAGTGTGCGGGGTTAGGGAGGCAATTTGAAAGTCATTGAGATAGATTACTTTTCTGGTGTGTTCGATTATGGCAGAGATGTCGGAGGCAAAGAAATGTTCGTTGTTCTCTTTGCCGATGCCAATGACTAAAGGGCTGCCGTTTCTGGCACCGATGATTTCGTTTGATTCTTTGTTGATGACGCAAAAGGCGTAGGCGCCGAGGAGTTGTTTGATTGTGTTGAGGATGGCTTGTTTGAATATGGAGGAGTTATTTGTTGAGTTGGGTTGGGTGTTATTTGAAAGATTATCGTAGTGAATTTCTATTAGGTGGGCGATGACTTCGGAATCGGTGTCGGAGGTGAAGTTGATATTGTGATTTGTGCGCAGTTGTTCTTTTAATTCTAAATAATTTTCGATGATGCCGTTATGAACGATGGCGAATTGATGATTCTGGCTTATGAAGGGGTGGGCGTTTTTATCTGAGGGGGGGCCGTGGGTGGCCCAGCGAGAATGGCCTATGCCAATTGAACCGGGGAGGGAGGAGGATTTTAAAATTTCCACGCGACCTTTTTTTTTGTAGATAGATATGTTATTATTGTTGGGGATTGCGATGCCTGCGGAGTCGTAGCCACGGTATTCTAATTTTTCTAAGCCGGCTACTAATAGAGGGTATGCTTGTTTTTGTCCTGTATATCCAATTATGCCACACATCTTTTTTCGAGATTTTCTTTTGGAAATGGGTTTAAGAAGGTTGTGATTTTGTGGATTGGATTTGTTATCCTGAAACTGGTTGACATCACTTCATTATTCTCTAGAATAGTAATCTTTAATAATATCTGACTTCCTCTTTTCTTTTTTGATGATGAAAGGGGTTTTAGTTTTAGAGGATGGGTCGAGGTTTGAAGGGGAATTTTTTGGTTGTTGTTCTGCTGCGGGGGGAGAGGTGGTGTTTACCACTGGCATGGTGGGGTATTGTGAATCATTGACGGATCCGTCGTATTGCGGGCAAATTTTAGTGTTTACATATCCTTTAATAGGAAATTATGGTGTGGCAAAGGATAACATTATCGAGGGTATTTCTGAGCAGTTTGAGTCGTTACAGATTCAGGTACGAGCAGTGATTGTGGGGGAGTATAGTGAGGAGTATAGTCATAGACAGGCTGAGAAGTCGTTGTCAGCGTGGTTGGAGGAGCATAACATTCCGGGTTTGTCAGGGATAGATACTCGGGCGTTGACACAGAGGCTACGTGAGAAAGGAGTGATGAGAGGAAAAATTGTGGTGGAAGATGATAAATCTGAAGAAATTGAGAAAGAAAGTGTAGCAGGGAATTTTAAAAAGGGTGATTTTTCTGAGGCGGGTGATGCGTTATTGGTTTCTCAAGTCAGTGTGAAAGAAAAAGTGGTCTATCTTCGTGGTTCAAAAAAAGTTTTGTTAGTTGATTGTGGGGTGAAGCATGGTATACTACGTCAATTTTTACAGCGAGGGATTACGTTGATTCGGGTGCCGTGGGATTATGATTTTTTGCAGGAAGAATATGATGGGTTATTTTTGTCGAATGGGCCGGGTGATCCAACAGAATGTGTGAAAACGATTGAGCATGTGCGAAAAGCATTAATGCAGGATAAACCGATTTTTGGGATTTGTTTAGGGAGTCAGATACTGGCGTTAGCGGCAGGGGCGAAAACGTATAAGCTGCGATATGGGCATCGAGGGCAGAATCAGCCGTGTGTGCAAGCAGGAACAAAACAATGTTTTATCACATCGCAGAATCATGGCTATGCGGTTGATGAAAAAACGCTGTCGGCTGGTTGGGAGGTGTGGTTTACGAATGCAAATGATGGGACAAATGAAGGAATTTGTCATAAAACAAAGCCGTTTTTTGCAGTGCAGTTTCATCCGGAGGCGTGTCCGGGACCGACAGATGCGGAATTTTTGTTTGATAGATTTATTGAGAAATTGTGAGGTTATATGTTTGAGATGAAGATTGGTTTGAAAAAAGTATTGATACTTGGAAGCGGGGGGTTAAAGATTGGACAAGCGGGAGAGTTTGATTATTCGGGAAGTCAGGCGATTAAAGCGCTGCAGGAGGAGGGGATTTATACAATTTTAATCAATCCAAATATTGCAACGGTGCAGACGAGTAAGGGGATGGCGGATCGGGTTTATTTTTTGCCGGTGACGGTAGAATATGTAGAAAAAGTTATTGAGAAGGAAAGGCCGGAGGGGATTTTATTGTCGTTTGGCGGGCAAACGGCGTTGAATTGCGGGGTAGAATTGCATACGACAGGCGTATTAGAAAGATATGGGGTTAGGGTGTTAGGAACAAGTGTGCGAGCGATTCAATTGACGGAAGATCGAGAGTTATTTGTGAATTGTTTAAAAGAGATAGATGTGAAGTATCCTGTGAGTACAGCTACAAAATCAGTTGTCGAGGCGAAAGAGGCGGCGCAGCGGATTGGTTATCCGGTGATGATTCGAGTGGGGTATGCATTAGGAGGAAAAGGGTCGGGGATTTGTCGTACGGAGGAGGAATTATTACGGCGATGTGAGGAGGCGTTTTATGTTTCATCGCAGGTGTTAGTTGAGGAATGGCTGGGAGGATGGAAAGAAATTGAGTATGAAGTGGTTAGAGATCAGTATGATCATTGTGTTAGCGTCTGTAATATGGAAAATATTGATCCTTTGGGAATTCATACGGGAGAGAGTATGGTTGTGGCACCTTCGCAGACGTTATCAAACGCGGAATATCATTTGCTGCGGGAGGTGGCGTTAAAAGTTATTCGACATTTGGGAATTGTGGGAGAATGTAACATTCAATATGCGCTTGATCCTCACCGTTTGGAGTATAGAATAATTGAGGTGAATGCACGGTTGTCACGAAGTTCTGCGTTAGCATCGAAAGCGACAGGCTATCCGTTAGCGCATGTGGCGGCGAAGTTGGCGTTAGGATATTCGTTATTAGATTTAGTTAATAAGGTGACGCAGAAGACGACGGCGTGTTTTGAGCCGGCGTTAGATTATATTGTGTTGAAGATGCCGCGCTGGGATTTACAAAAGTTTGAGGATGTTGATTCGCGGCTTGGCAGTGAGATGAAGTCAGTGGGAGAGGTGATGGCGATTGGGAGAACGTTTGAAGAGGTGCTACAGAAAGCAGTGAGGATGGTTGGGGATGGTAAAAAGGAGTTGTTCAATAATGAATCAGTATTTGATAATGTTGAAAATGCATTGGCTTCGCCGACGGATAAACGTTTATTTGCAATTATTACAGCTCTGCGTCTCGGGTGGAGTGTTGATAAGATTTATGATGTAACTAAAATAGATAAATGGTTTTTGTTTAAGATCAAGAAATTAGTAGATTTTGATTTGAGATTATGTACTGAGGATCTGACAATGGATTTGTTGCGTTCTGCGAAACAGCAGGGATTTAGTGATGTGATGATTGCGTTGAACAAACATAAAAGTGAGAAAGAGATTAGGGCACTGCGCAAACAGTGGGGGATACTTCCGGTGGTGAAACAGATTGATACGTTGGCAGCGGAGTATCCGGCGAAGACGAATTATTTGTATATGACTTACAATGGGACGGTACATGATGTTTCTGCGAATGATGTTTCTTGGGGTGGTGTTTCTTCTGATGTTCTTTTAAATCAACGGGCGGTGATGGTGTTAGGAGGAGGAGTATATCGAATTGGGAGCAGTGTCGAGTTTGATTGGTGTTGTGTGCAATCAGTACTGACGGCACAAAAGCAAGGGTATCGGGTGATTATGCTGAACTGCAATCCGGAGACGGTAAGCACGGATTATGATATGTGTGATAGGTTATATTTTGAAGAAATTACACAAGAGCGGGTGTTAGATATTTATGAGTTTGAACAACTTTGCGGAGTTATTGTTTCGATGGGGGGGCAGACACCGAATATGTTGGCGTTGAAATTACATCAAGAGGGGGTGAGGGTGTTAGGAACGTCTCCGGTTGATATTGATCGTGTGGAAAATAGGCATGCGTTTTCGCAGTTGTTAGATCGATTGCAGATTGATCAGCCGGAATGGAGAGAGTTAACGAGTGTTGATGAGGCAGTACTCTTTGCGTCTCGGGTGGGGTATCCGGTGTTGATTCGTCCGAGTTATGTGTTGAGCGGGGCGGCGATGAAAGTGGTGTGGGATGATGAAAGTTTAGTTCGGTATTTACAGCAGGCGTCAAAGGTTAATCCGGAGTATCCAGTGGTGATTACAAAATTTATTGAGAATGCGAAAGAAATTGAGTTTGATGCGGTGGCAGCGGAGGGAAAGATTGTGGTTTCGGCATTGTGTGAACATATCGAAAATGCGGGGGTGCATAGTGGAGATGCGACGATTGTGTTGCCGGCGCAAAAGTTGTATTTAGAGACGGTACGGCAAGTGAGATTGATTGCGCAAAAAATTGCAAAAGAATTGAATTTAACAGGGCCGTTTAATATTCAATATTTAGCATATCATAATAATGTGAAAGTGATTGAATGTAATGTGCGGGCGTCGCGTAGTTTTCCGTTTTGTTCGAAAGTGATGAATGTAAATATGATTGATTTGGCGACAAGAGCAATGTTAGGGCTGCCTGTTGAGGTGTTAGGGGAGATGTCATTACAAAATATTGGGTATGTGGGTGTGAAGGCGGCGCAGTTTAGTTTTTCACGTTTAAAAGGGGCGGATCCGATGTTAGGGGTGGAGATGGCGTCTACTGGTGAAGTGGCATGTTTTGGGGTCACGGTGTATGAGGCATTTTTAAAAGCGTTTTTAGCGGCGGGTTTTGTTTTGCCAAAGAAGACGATTCTTTTATCTACGGGTCCTTTGAAGAGTAAAGTGGAATTTATTGAGAGTGCGAAAATTTTAGAACGATTAGGGTATACGTTGCTGGGTTCATTTGGCACGGCGGCGTTTTTGATGGAACAGGGTGTTGCAGTGACAGGGTTGCATTGGCCGTTGGAGGAGGGAAAGCCAAATATTATTAATTATTTGAGGGAGAAGAAGATTGATTTAGTGATTAATATTCCTAAGAATAATCAGAAAGAAGAGTTGGAGAATGATTATCTTATTCGCCGAATGGCGGTCGATTTAGAAATTCCACTGATTACGGATATCAATATTGCCTGTATGATAGCAGAGGCGCTGGAGTACTTTTCGATAAGAGAAATGGATGTGAGGGCGTGGGATGAGTATGTGTGATTTGCAGGGTTCGCTGTTTTTCATCATCTTTTTTCTATGAGTAAGCTTTATAAATAGGCTACAGTTTTATGATTTATACCAATGAGTTGGCTATATATAATAGGAAGCCACGAGGTAAGTGAAGAGTAACTCTTTCTTATCTTGTTGATTGTGTTTAAAATTAAAATAAAATTGAGATATAAAAAAATAAAATTATAAATAAATATGAGGTAATTTACTATGGCAGATGAAGCAAAAGTATTAGAAGCGATTGAAGTGGCACGAACAACGGGAAAAATTCGTAAAGGAGCAAATGAGGCGACAAAAGCAATTGAGAAAGGAGATGCTAAATTAGTTGCATATGCTGCGGATGTAACACCTAAAGAGATTGTGATGCATTTACCTTTATTATGTAAAGAAAAAAATGTGCCTTGTTTTGTCGTTAGTAAAAAAGATGATTTGGGAGCGGCAGCAGGATTAGCATTAGGTACGGCAGCTGTGGCGATTGTGAAGGAAGGCGATGCAAAGCAAGCAATTGAATTTTTAAAACGTTAATTTGGTGATGTCTGAATGGGAAAAAAACAAGAAGTGGCAAAAGAACAGGTTGCGGTGAGTGGACAAAAACCACAAGGAAAGCCAGTGCAAGCTGAGGAACGTGTGGAAGGGGTAATTACATTTTTTGAGGGTATTCCAGCTGAAGTAAAAGAATTAGTGACACGAGCGGGTACACGAGGAGAATTAACGCAAGTGATGTGTCAGATTCTAGATGGTCGAGATAAAAATAAAGCAATTCGACGAAATGTGAAAGGGCCAATACAAGTGGGCGACATTTTAATGTTGATGGAAACAGAAATTGAAGCGCAACGAGTAGGAGGAGGGCCACGAAAAGGCGGACCGGGTGCTACGGGAAGTAATAATAGTAGTAGTGGTAAAAGTGGCGGCGGAGGGAGTAGAAGTAGTGGCGGTAAAGGTGGCGCGAGAAGTGGTGGTAAAGGGGCATCACGCGGAGCGCGAAGTTAAACTAATTTGAAAAGGTGATTTTATATCCTGGGAAAATATAATTTTCCGGGATGTTAAAAACGGAGGTTTTAAACATGCCAAAATGTTCATTTTGTGGAGATCAGATTGAGAAGGGAACAGGAGTAATGTTTGTGTTTACCAGCGGTAAGATAGACAATTATTGTTCCAAGAAGTGTGAGAAGAATACGTTGAAATTAAAACGCAAGCCATTGAAGACAGCATGGACGCAGGAATATCGACGAGAGCACAAGAAAGGTGTTGGTTCAGAGGGTGCACACGCCGGCAAGAAAGAGGAGTAAAGAAAAAGAAAACTCTTTCGTTAAAAAAGGTGAATGACAATGATTGAACGAACACTAGTGTTATTAAAACCGGATGCGGTGAAGCGTGGGTTAATGGGTAAGATTATTTCACGTTTTGAAGATTCAGGGTTGAAGATTGTTGGATCAAAGATGGTGTGGATAGATCAAAAGTTAGGTATGAAGCACTATGAAGAAATTGGTCAAGTTGGTAAGAGACGCGGCGAGAATGTGTTGAAGCAGCTGCTCTCATTTATGATGACTGGGCCAGTGATGGCGTTGTGTATTGAAGGGGTCAATGCAGTTGAGAATGTACGTAAGATGTGTGGAAGCACGGAACCAAAAGCAGCATTACCTGGAACAATCAGGGGCGATTTTTCGCATGTGAGTTATGGTCATGCCGATGAGAATGATAAAGCGATTCAAAATGTAATTCATGCGTCAGGAAGTATCGATGATGCTAAGCTGGAAATTGCTCTTTGGTTTAAAGCAGAGGAGCTGCATTCCTATAAAACTGTGCATGAAGTGCATGTGTTTTGAGTGGAACGATAAGTTTCAGATAGAGAAAATAACGATTAACATAATAATAATTAACAGAAATTAGTTCATGGTATAAATAATATTACTTAGCGAGGTATGAAATTATGGCAGATGTAATGACAGAAATGGTTGCGAAGATTACGCAGGATCCTAGACATATTCGAAATATTTGTACGAGTGCGCATATTCATCATGGTAAAACGGCGTTTACAGATAATTTGTTGGCAGCTTCTGGGAAAATGGCATCTAAGTTTGCCGGGCAATTGGAAGGAGGAATGGCGACGTGGCTGCATGCGGATGAGCAAGAGCGTTTAATGACGGTTGATGCGGCGAATGTATCGATGATTCACGAGTATGATAATACAGATTTTTTGATTAATTTAATTGATACACCTGGTCACGTTGATTTTGGCGGCAACGTCACAAGAGCAATGAGAGCAGTTGATGGAACGGTTGTGTTAATTTGTGCAGTGGAAGGGATTATGCCGCAGACAGAGACGGTAGTTCGTCAAGCGTTACGTGAGAGAGTTAAGCCTGTGCTTTTTATCAATAAGATGGATAGGTTAGTGAAAGAGTTGAAGTTGTCTCCGGAAAAAATTGCGGAACGGGTCATGACATTAATGACATTATTTAATAATATGGTTGAGCGGATTGCGGAGCCAGAATATAAAGAGAAATGGAAAGTAAATGTACAGGATGGGAGTGTTGCGTTTGGTTCGGCACGTGAAAATTGGGCGTTAAGTTTTCCATATATGGCAAAGAAGAAAGTGAAGTTTTCAGATATTTTAAAAATTTATGAGATGGAGCATGAAGAAAAAGTTAAGTGGGTATGGGAAAACGCGTCATTACATGAAGTTATTTTAGATATGGTTATTAAGCATCTTCCTGATCCGGTGAATGCGCAAATTTATCGTATTCCTAAAATTTGGCACGGTGATCCAGATTCAGAGTTAGGAAAAGATCTTGTTACCTGTAATCGAAATGGAAAATTAGGATTTGTGATTACCCGAATTGTGATTGATCCAAAATCGGGTAAAGATATTTCAGCGGGGCGATTATTTAGTGGTACGCTGCGAAGCGGAATGGATGTGTACTTAAATAATGCGAAGCAGAAACAACGGGTTCAGAATGTTTATATTTACAATGGGGTCAAACCAGAGATTATGGAGTCACTTCCCGCAGGAAATGTATTAGCTATTTCTGGAGTGATAGGATTTGCAGGAGAGACGATTACATTAGAACCGGATCAGCCGTTTGAAGAGTTGAAGCATATTTTTGAACCGGTGATTACAAAAGCTATTGAAGCAAAAAAACAAGGAGATTTGCCAAAGTTGATTGAAGTTCTGCGTAAAGTTTCGCGGGAGGATCCATCTGTTAGGATTGAGATTAACGAGGAGACAGGACAGAATTTGATTTCAGGTATGGGGGAGCTTCACTTAGAGATTATTGAAAATAGAATTATCACTGAGAAGGGGGTGGAAGTTAAAACCTCGCCGCCGATTGTTGTGTATCGTGAGACTGTTACGAAGCAGAGTCCGGAAGTTGAAGGGAAGAGTCCGAATAAGCATAACAAGTTGTATTTTAAAGTTGAACCGCTGGATGCAGTGATTGTGCAAGGAATTAAAGAAGGGCGTTTACCAGCGGGTAGATTCAAGAAGCGTGAGGATTTAGCAATTACGTTTTTACGTGATGAGTGCGGCTGGGATACCAAGCAGGCATTACAAGTGAAAGCAATTAAAGATGGAAATATGTTTGTTGATGCAACACGAGGTATTGTCTATATTAATGAGATTATGGAACTGGTGCTTGATATGTTTGAGGATGTGATGAAGAAAGGGCCACTTGCGAAAGAACCGTGTAATGGTTTGCGAGTTACGCTTACGGATTGTAATTTGCACGAGGATGCGATTCACAGAGGGCCAGCGCAGATGTATCCCGCTGTTCGTGAAGGGATTCGAGGAGCAGTTATGCAGGCGGGGCCAATGATGCTTGAGCCATTGCAAATTATGCGAATTGAAGCGCCTTCTGAATATACGGGAGAGATTTCAAAGTTGGTTACCTCAAAGCGTGGCCAATTGCTTGATATGGTGCAGGAAGCGGATCAAGTTGTGGTTACGGCTAAGTTACCAGTAGGGGAATTATTGGGGTGGAGTTCGGATTTGCGTTCGGGTACAGAAGGACGAGGAAGCAGTTCTTTAGTTGATCAGATGTTTGAAAGATTGCCATACGAGTTGCAGGATAAAGTGCGAAATGGGATAATTCAAAGAAAAGGATTGACGGAAGGGGAATTGGGAGCTTAATCGCTTTCTTTTTTTTGTTTTTACTTTCTTTTATGCTTTGTTTGAAGGGAGGATGGTTTTTTCCCAAATTATCCAGAAGTGAGCACGATAGGCGTCAGCGACACTTTTATTTTTTATCATAATAGTATATGGTTTTTGGTCTTGGTGTTCGTGCATGATACTTATGGCGATTTCATCACCGCAGATAAATGTTGTTGTGGTATTATTATTATCCTGGTCAAGGTAGCGGGCTTCTGTATAGGGTAAGGTGTTAAGATATTTAATGCGGTCTATGGCGTCGCGATTGTATAAATGATACATCATTTGTTTTTGTTCGGCGCGGCGTTTATGGATGACTTCTTGAAAGAATTTACCTACTCTTTCAATGGCAAATTTTGGGGCGTCAATGGCGAAGATGTCCTGTTTTAATTCGAGAAAATGAAGAAACATATTACGAATGTAATCATATCCTTCGTAAATTTCTACATTCTGTTGCGATTTGTTCAGTTTGTTACTTATTTCTAATTCTGGTATAATCTTGTTTAAACGGATTTCTTTTTCTTTGAGGATATTTTTTAATGCTTCTGGGGGAGAGGCTTGGTAATTCCGTTTTCCTTCGGTAGTTAGTTCTGAGACTAAGCCTTTTTTTTTGAGTTTACTGATGGAATCATATACGTTGACGCGATGTACACCGCTTTTTTCAGCGATTTTTGTTGCAGATGAGGAGCCAGTTTCGAGAAGAGAGATGTATATCTTGGTTTCGTTTTGAGAGAGTCCGAGTTCCATCAATATTTCTTCTTTCATTTGTGTGTATTACTTATTGTTACATTTATTTTTATATAAATGTTGTGGTTTTGTTTGTTATTAGATTTATCTCTCTTTATTTTCTTATTTTGTTGTGTATCATTATAATTTTATGTTTTATTTATTCTTGTTGTATAGGTTGTTACTACATCATTTTTTGAATGGTTTATTCTTTTTTTTTACTATTATTGTGAGTGTTGAGCATTGTGGCCATGATTGTATCTAAACAGTGGTTAATAAGAAGTATTACGATTGAATGATGACAAGTTTTAAATACTTCCATAAAACATACATTAAATTAAGGGAACTTTATGACTAAAAAAACCTTAGGATTTATCGGCAAAGGGAGAGTTCTCTCACATTTTTTAGAGTATGTTGGTTCTAATAGTTTACGTAGGGATGTTTTGTTTGATGAAATTGATAAGATATTATTTTATAATTATGGTTATGACACAGGTGAGGATTTTAAAACATCTTCTTCTTATGGTTCTATAGTTAAGACAATTGAACATTTGCTTGAGGATTCATCTTTTAATGTTACTATTGATGTAAAAGGTAGTCCAAAAAATATTACTGATTTTTTTTCAGGATGTGATGTTATTGTGGATATTTCTGAAGGGTATATTTCTGGGCAGTTGTCAAACCGAGCGAAGGGGGCACGAGAGGGTAGTTTATGTGCGTATGCGTTAGGTTTGTTTAAAAGAGAAGATGTATCTACAATCTCTATATCTGCTCGACTTGATTTTAGATTTTACCAAAAAGAGATGCGAGAGCGTGAGCGAAATGGTGAAAAAGGAAGAATAGTATTATCAGAATCAGATTTTAAAACGAAATGGGAGTTATCTCGTGATGTTTTACAGGCAGTTAATACTGTTCATCAGAAATTTCCTCTTGGAGAGAGATCATTTATGTTATTCCCATTTTCTGCGCCGATGTTAGTTGAGCGAGGTAAGCAGTTTGCTGATGCTTTGATGAAAGGAAATAAAGTGTTGCCTACATATCTTACTATTGTCAATGAGCCTTGTTTAGCATCTTTGGTTGTGAGTTCTAGTTGTCCAGAAATGAGAGAGTATATGGTCGGATGTACAGGGTATGATGTCATACGTTTGGAAGATTGTTTGAATGCAAAATATGCTGCTGAAAAAGAGAAAGCTGGCTTTAAAGAACATCATCTTTCAGTTACGTTACGAGGGTTTCATGATAAAGAGGTAATGGTACCTGTACTTTATCCATTATATGAAAAAGATAGGGAAGTGTTTGGAAAAGTATTTGAACATGTTGATTATCATCTGGTTCATCAATTTATGAAAGAACAAGTTGGAAATTATTTTTTTACGCATACAGATCGAGAATTGACGTCATTACAGGTTGATGAGAGTTTATTTGGCACAATTGTTCCCGCATTGCAGAGCCGAGGGAAAGCGTTGTCGGTTTTTCCTGCGAGAAAAGATGAGCGGACAGGAAAAGATGGGCGGGCGTTGTGTAATGGGATTTTTCAAGAGAAGTATGATGATGGCAGCGGGTTATTTTTAGTTGGGGATCATCGTTTTCGAAATGGAAAAGTTATGAGGGAAGAGTATGGGTTATAAAGAGTTTATTGAAATGGAGGTCAAGCGCGTAGATACAGCTATGAAGCAGTTGAATGAGGAATTGGTTTTGACAAAAGATGCTCCTTTGAGGTCAGTTGCTTCTGTTACTGTTTCAAAGAGTTCTAGTTCAAGTTCATTGGGAAGAGAAGTTCAAGTTCCTATTTTAGTGGCTTCTGAAAAGGAGATTTTGTTGCTAAAAGATAATGATAGCGGGGATTGGGAAAGTAGAGTATTATATCAATTCAGTGAAGAAAAATGTACGGGGCTTAGATTGAGTGAATTTGACCAAGTGATGTATGCATTAGCTTCTTTTGAACGTCATTTCATTGTGCGAAATGTAAATAATCCCGAAGAGTCTAAGTTGGTTCGTTTTTTGTCTCGTGATGATTTTAATCATAAAATGAGAATTAATTCTTTAAATGTTTTTTACAATGGAAAGAATAATTTGTCTAGCAAGATTGTTGCAGGATGCAGCGGAAAAGGGGCAGCAGTAGTTTCATTAGATGAGTTAATTGACACCAATTTACTTTCTCTAACGGATAATCATATGTTCTATTCTGCTGATTCTTCTTTAAATCTTCCTTTGCGGACAGTTGCATCTCAAGAGTATATTTATGTAAGTGAGGGAAATACAATCTCGGTTTTTGATGGAAATACGCTGAAGTTGAGTCATAAATATGAATTTGCTGATCAAATTACTGCTTTAGCGGTAAATTCTGAGGGGAAGTTATGGTCTGGGACAATAAATGGTAACTTGTATGTTGATGGTGTAATATATGGTCGGTCGCTTGGAAGTGATTTTTGTATTAAGAAAATTAGATTTATTACTACACAAAGAGAAGATACTTTGTTGTTGATGGCTCACGACCAAGGGTTTGTATATCAGAAGAATGGTGCAGATTATGATATTATTTCACCTCTTGGATGGAGGGGTAAGCATATTGATTTTACAGCGAGGAAACAATTGTATACTATTGATTCACATTTTGTGTATCGGGGTTATGATGGACATGAAACCAAAATTTTTCGTTGCGAAAACAAATTAAGTTATATTGAAACATTAGGAGGCATATAAAATGACAACAAAAGAAATCACTTTACAAATAGGAGAAAGTAATATAAAAAATTATATCTGGCAGAGTAACTTAGGTCAAGGGAGTACAGGGGTTGTTTCTCTTGTTAAAGAAAAAGAGAGTGGGAATTATATTGCTCTCAAAGTGTGTAGTCTGGAGGAGAAAGAACAACAAAACTTATTTCATGCCAATGCAGTTGAGATGAAAACTACTGTTTTAGATGGTTTTGTTAAAGTGAGGGATGTTGGTTATGTTGAAGGATTTCCTGCTTATACTATGGATTATGGCGGTTCAGATGTAAATAAGTTATATGATTATATTAAGGAATTACCTGAATCCGTGCGCGAAGCAGTATCTTATAAAATTATGTATGCAGTTATAAATTCTTTAGAGAATGCACATAATAAAAATAAATTCCATGGTGATTTATTAACACATAATATTTTATCCGGAAGTATTGTTAGTCATTTAAAATCTTTACCTGATAATGCTCAAAAAAATAACTTGTTAATCTTAGGACAAGTAAGTTTATGTGATAGAACTGAATCTAAACTTTTAGGTACTTCTTTGTGTACTCCTTCTCTTTCAAAGGATTATTTTATGAGAGATTCATATCTTTTTGATACTGTTGCTAAAGATAATTTTCAACGAGATATTTATGCGGCAATAGCTCTTTGTTCTTTATTGATTGATCGTGAAAATAGATCTTCTCCGATTACCGATTTTGCTAAAGAATTCTTTGGTATAGACAAATTAGGGAGAGATAGGGCTGGGAACTATTTCTATCCTAGGCTTTCTGATCTTAAAGTTAAGTTAGAAAATGTAATTAATTCTGAACATGACCATTATTTTAAGTTGATGCCTATGGTTAATTCATCCACTCGCGAAGAATTTTCTATTGTTGCACGTCCGATCGATAGATTTAATTTTGTATGGGATGCTGGAAAAATAATTGATCTTACTTCGTTGAAACAATTTCATACTAATGATGATAATTCTTATATCTCTTCACATAAGTGTGGAGGAAGTTATCATCCTGCTGATGAGAAAACATTATTACAACATTCGTTTAGTTCTATTTTAGAACAAGTGGTTGATAATACTATCACAAATCTTGATGAAAATAATGATGTTCTTAAACCTTTAGTGGAATCTAAATCTAAATTTGAAAAAGCGTTACAAGAACAAAAATCCTCTTTAAGTTCTTTAACTGAATCTCTTCACTCTACTGATACTCAAAGAGTGGATTTAGCAGAAAAACTTAAAGGGCCATATGATACCTCTCTTTTGGATCAAATAGTAGCTGTTTCTAGAGAGTATGAATCTTTTGATTCTCAGATTAAATCTTTAAACCGTTCTATTACGGGTAACGAATCTACATTATCTAGTTTAACCAATCAGATTAATATTTTGAAACAAGCTCCCTATAAAGAGATGTTGGAATATATTAATACTGAATGTTTGAGTAATGTAAGTGATGAATGTAAACCAAATATAGTAAAGAAACTAAAAAATAGGATTAAAATAACAACTAAATAAGATTTATGACAAATTTAGAATCCCAATTAGATCGGAAAAATATACTTGTTGATGATTTACATAGGTATTCCGATAATCCTCTTGAAGCTATTGCTTCTTGTAATGGTTATCTACATGAGTTTCCTTTAGATGTTGAAGTTCTTTATACTGAAGCAGATTTGACTTGTCAGTTTGGTTTAAAAGTAGAGGGTATGGAAGATAAAATAAATGTGCTAAAACTTGGCGCAGCAAAATTAGAATTATTGTGTAATGATGTACTTGTAGGTGAATATGCTAAAAAATATCTCTCAAAAGTACGATTAATGATTGGTGAATGTCTTACTGATGCTGTAAAACGAATTGTTCTTTATGATTCTGTTGATGATCCTGTGGCAAAATTGCTCTGTGCTTATTTACATGCAGAATCAAGTAATGATTTTATAAAATCAAAAAAGTGTATTGATGCTTACAGTGGAAAGACAAAATTAAAAGAATGTTTTTCAATACCCGATGTAATGGTAAAATATAAGCAGGTTCAGGATGATTTTTCTACGCTTGCAATTGTTACTTGGAAAGATTCAGCAGATTATAAAAAAAATATGGTCTTATTTGGGCTTTTACTCAAAGATGATGGTTTTGCGAAGTTAGATGATGTGAACAAAGATATATTTCTTTCTTCTTTGTATTCAGTTTACGCTAGTCTTCCGATAATACCTGATAAAAAACCAAGTAAAATTATTCAACAGGATCAAGATATTTTGAAAATGGTATTGTCTACTTTATATTTGGAAAGAGCGAGGAAAATACCGGAGGATACTTTAGAGAATATTGCTCTCAAATCGAAGATTTATTCTACTTTATTCACAATTGACCAGTACCATATTGAATCTAATCTGTATCTTGGTGATAAAGCAGTTGATAATCTTGATTGGAATTCAGTCTTTAAACATTATTTTACGATTTATAATTTTAATGCTGATAATAAGAATTCTCAATTAAATAATACTTTATTTTATGATCAAGGAAGGATGCCTTTTATGTTATATTCTTTCTTTAAGAGGGGGTTGCATTTAAAAGAAGATGTTGGTCCTGTTATTTCTGCTGAAGCTGAATCAACGTCTGAAAAATTAATTTGTGATTTTCTTTTAAAATTAAACTATATTTTATTAAAAAATCCAGACTTACATTCTCCTATTCAAAGAGAACTTTATTTTGGGTTTGATGCGTTGCGAACATTTACAGAATTATCTTTACGTGATCCTAATAATAAATTATATGTGGAGTTAGTGAAAGATCTTACAGTTTTATCTACGCGAAAACAAAAATCAGCTAAACAGTGGTGGAAATTATGGTAGAATTTATTGCGTTAGGGGTAGAAGAGAGAGGGGGGCAGGATACTGTTAATGGGTCTTCTGATAACCATAAACAAATTACTAAAGGACTTTACTTATTTGAACATTCAGGGAAAAATATTGATGGATGTATCCCCGCAGAAGAGATCGGAAAAAATACAAATATATTTACAAAGTCTTCTCCAGATTTAGTGGAATTACTCCGCTCAGACGGTTCTTCAATATCCACACCTCGTGTTGTGAAAAATGTAGGGAATATGCTTTACTTAATATCTCGCGGTCATGTTACTCAACTTTCTTACAATGCTTCTGTTTCATTTCCTTTTTCTATGAATAAGTTTAGTTTATTAAATTTTATTACAGGTATTGGGGATGATTTGAAAAAGAAAATTGATGATAAAGATAATTTAGTTGGCTTTATTGATACTGTTTATCATAATACTGTTTATCTTAGCTTATTTTTATCAAATACTTTACGAGAGGAGAATTCTTTTCAAGAAATTTCTCAAGGTGTTCCTTTAGGGTTAGTTTTGCGTCATACCGTTGGGACGGATAAAGCTGAGGTAGTACTTCCAAATTATAACCCTACAGGGGAAGTATTTGTACAAAGAAATACTTTAAAAATGGTTAGTAAAAAAAATCTCTTATCTTTTACTTTAGACGGTTTGGTTCAAACACCTGATATTTTAAATTCAGAAGTTGCTGAGGCAAATATTTTAGATGTTAGTTCTGTCGATGGTTATACTTTATTTTCTACTAATAAAGAGGGATATGTTCTTAAAATTGTTTGTAATTCTCATAGTACTATCCATGACTCAAAAAAACTTGAAAATTACTCTTCTCTTAGTGATTCTTCTAGAATGTATCTCCCTTCCCCTGCAACTTCCGTTTTAATTTATAAAGATTCAACTGGTATTTCTAATCCTCGTTATTATGCTTTATTTGGTTTAGAGAGAGGAAAGATACGAGTATACGAAATAAATAAAGAATCTAATAGTTTAGACTTTAAAAAAACGATTCCTTTTATTTCTGTAGAAAATAATGATGTAGCACGGGAAAGATACATTTTAAATTTAAAGCAAGTTAGCGGTCATGTTTGTTTTACGATGGGTAATTTATTCATGAAAATACCTTTTAGTAAGCTTCTTGATTTTGATGGGCAGAAGAGAATAGTGCGTAATCAAGAAAAAGGAAGTCCAAATGATTATTTAACATCTTTTAAAGAATGTTATGGGGTTGATACATTATTTCATGTGCCTCATAGAATAACAAGTTATGATTTTTGGAGTGTGAAATAATGAGAATTTATACTAAAGAGATTCCGGGTACGAAAAATTTACATAATGAAGATTCTCATTTTGCAACGACTTTTGAGTATAATGCAAAAGAATTTTGTTTAGCAATTGTGGCTGATGGCTGCAGCGGATATAGTGGTTCGAAAGCAAGCCATACGGCAGTTCATGATTTAGGGCATACTATACGTGAAAAAATAAGTTTGGGAGAACAAAATTATGAAGCACTTATTCGATCTAGTGTTGAGGTGGTTAATGGTGAACTTCATAAGATGAGTGCGACGAGAACGACGTTAGATTTGTTATTGCTTACTGATAATTATGGGTGTATTGCTCATGCTGGTGATAGTAGGATATATGCGCATACGTCTCAAAGATTGATGAAAGTAACGGAAGATGATTTAGCGAATGGGGAACCATCTAATTATCTTGGCGCGTATTATATCGGGAATAATTCTTTACAAGATAGGCTTTCAGTTCGAGTTTTTTCCGAAGAAGAATTAGATTCGATTAATGGATTCTTTTTAGCAACGGATGGGTTATGGTCAAGAGTGCCGGAAAAGTATTTCTTTTCATTGTTTGATAATGCTGAGAATATAACTGCTTTATTTGATATGATTGATCGGGAGGTTTATTTGCCGCGTCTTAAAATTAAAGAATTAAGTGAAGCAAGAATTAAAGCGGAATTTGGAGCGATATTTACTTCACTTGGTTTGTCTGTCACTGGTTCTGCGGCTGAATTATCAGAACAGTTATATTCTTTATATGTTGAGCGAAATGAAGATGTTGTTAAACGGCTTGATAAGAAAGTTATTCCTTTTGATGATACTACATTAATATATGTTGACAGGCATAATGTCATTGATTC
>CAYSCV010000002.1:0-41246 GCA_964429715.1 uncultured Methanosarcinales archaeon | reverse complement strand
ATATTTTTTACTCAAACTCCTCTTAGAGACTTTGCAATGGCGCAATTTTAAGCTTATCTAAGCACCTATCGGTGCTAACTAATTATTACAAATTGCTTTTTGCAAAGTTCTCTACAGTCACTGTGCTTTTGCGCTTGATTGATGAGGGAAAGTTAGATTTTGAAAAAGATTTAGTGTTACGTTTTGATGTGTTTGCGATAGAGGGGGAGGTAGAAAGCGCTACGGTGAGAAGAGATCGGGAAGTGTCGACGTATGGAATTGAGACAAGTATTGATCTTAAACGATTAGAGGAGATTAAACAACTAATTGTTTAAGTGCAACGAGAAACGATACGAGTGTTGCGTACTTGAGGTGTATAAAACGTTTATTTCTTCTGCAACAGCCAGGTGCGATAGGTGCTGTCGCCTTTGATGAGATCTTTTTGTTCAATGAGATTGAATTTTGGGGAGAGGGGAAAGTCCCAACTAGGACGGCTAATAATTAAAACAGTGCCGAGAGGTTTGAGGATGTAGTCGATGCCGTAATATAAATCATTGATTTTATCTTCGTCTTTAGAGGTTATGTGAAAGATGATGGTATCAAATGATTGGGGGTCATATTTAGTGTCTAATTCGTCTAATGAATGTTTGCTGATGTGTAGGAATGTATCGACTTTGGCAAGATAGGAGTTTTTACGAATGGCGGTGATGTTTTGAGTGGTTTCATCAAAGACAGAGATAAGTTGAGGGATTTGAGGTGTGGTTGAATGGAGGGAGAGATTTTTCCAGGAAGGAAAATGCTGGCAAGAAAAGGAAGGGGGGTCTTGTAAAAGTGTGTGAGAGGCGTAGAGGGCGGCTTCGATAGCGAGAGTGCCGTCTTTGGCAAAGCCGACAAGCAGTTTTTTTTGAGGGTGGAATTGACTTTGACGGGTGAAAAAGTAGGCAAGGTCGCCTTTGAATGAGCTTTGATGAGGAAAGATACGATAGGGGCGGGAGTTAAGTTCTTTTCCAGTGATGTCTATTCCAACAAAATATTGTTCTGTGCTGTAGAAGATGACGAGGAGTATTTGAGGGTGTTTCAAATCGAGTTTGGGATCAAGTGAGAGGGATTGGAAGGTGTTGTACAATTTACCGGCGACGGTTTTGGCGAGTGCTAAGCGATTATCGATGCCGGAAAGATTTTCGACTTCGATTTTGAAGGTAGTTTTGTTTGTGAATATGTCAGTAAGCGAGAAGGGTGTTGAAGAGAACGTAATTGATTCGGGCGTTTTGAATTTACCAACCGCAATAAGAATACGTCGAGGGGTTTGGAGATGAGCGGCAAGAGTGAGAAGAGTTTGAGGGGGGGCATCGCATTCTATTACAGTTGGAGCAGGTGATGTGGAGGAGAGAGAATACTGTTGTAAGAGGTCTTGTGAAGTTAGTTGTTCTAAACCGGCGTTGACGAGAAAGTAGGATTTCATAGGTAGTTAGATTGCAGGAGGAGAGAGGGAGGATTCAGAAGAGGTTGTGCCGTTTTCGTCTTCAGGGAAAACCATGGCTGCTGCGCCCAATTTATCGTTTTCGTCTAAACGAATGACGCGAACGCCTTGTGTGGCGCGGCCGACAACAGAAATGTCAGTGCATTTGACACGAATGCCGTTGCCGGAACGGGAGATGAGCATTAATTCTTCAGAGCCTGTGACGAGCATGACGGCTTTTACCGGGCCATTTTTATCGGTGATTTTGATGTTAGTTACGCCCTTGCCGCCGCGATTGCAGAGGCGATATTCAGAAACGGGTGTGCGTTTGCCGTAGCCGAGTTCGGTTAAAGTTAAGATTTCTTTGGTTTCGTCAGCGGCGAGCATACCAATGACTTCGTCGTTGTCATCAAGTCTTATACCTCTGACACCACCCGCTTGGCGGCCCATGGAACGAACGTCTTCTTCGTTGAAACGATTGGCGTTGCCGTATTTTGTGGCGAGAATAATTTCATTATTGCCTGTTGTATATTGGACGCCAACTAAGGTGTCATTGTCGTCGAGATTGATGGCGCGAATGCCGCCTTTTCTCGGATTGGCAAATTCAGCGAGCGCGGTTTTTTTGACGGTGCCTAGTTTTGTTGACATAAACAAGTAGCCTTGGTTGAAGTTATCAATAGGAACAATTGCGTTGATGGTTTCATTAGGTTGGAGCTCAAGGATGTTGGAGATGTGTTTGCCTTTGGCTTGTCTGGTTGCTTCAGGAATGTTATAGACTTTGAGCCAATAGACCTGGCCGCGATCGGTGAAAAATAATAAATAGGTATGGGTGGAAGTGATATAGATTCGTTCAACGAAGTCTTCGTCTTTCATACCGGCAGCTTTGACGCCTTTGCCACCACGTTTCTGAGTTTTATAGGTGTCGATAGGCAAGCGTTTGACGTAGCCAGAATTGGTCATGGTGACGGCAACGGTTTGTTCTTCGATGAGTTGTTCCATATCGATATCGGCGTCGTTTTCTGAGGAATAGGTGATTTTTGAACGACGTTTATCAGCGTAGTGGGCTTTGAGTTCGGCGAGTTCTTGTTTGATTAAATCAAGGACTTTTTGTTCAGATGCAAGAATAGAATTATAGTAGTCAATGTCTTTGAGTAACGCGGCGTGTTCGTCACGAATCTTTTCTTGCTCTAATGATGCTAATTTTTGCAGGCGCAGTTCGAGAATGGCTTTGGCTTGCAGTTCACTTAAAGAGTAGGAAGCGATAAGGAATTGTTTAGCGTCATCTACGGTTGTGGAGCGTTTAATGCCAGCAACCACATCATCGATATGGCTGAGAGCGATTAAGAGTCCATCTAAGATGTGTACGCGAGCTTGAGCTTGATCTAGATCATATTGGGTGCGTTTGATGATGACGTCTTTACGATGGGTGATATGATGATGAATTAATTGACGTAGAGGAAGCGTGACGGGGCGATTATTCACGAGAGCAAGCATGTTGATTCCAAAAGATGTTTGCAGGCGACTGTATTGGTATAATTGGTTTAATGTTACAGGAGCATCGGCATCTTTTTTTAAGTCAATGACAATACGAATGCCATCTTGATCAGATTCGTCGTTGATGTTGCGTATGCCAAGAATGGTTTTTTCTTGAACTAACGATGCGATTTGCTGGATGAGTTCTTCTTTATTGACTTGATAGGGAATTTCAGTTACAATGATTTGGTCGTCTTTGATTTCGCAAATAGATTTTATTAAGACTTTACCTCTCCCTGTGGTGTAGGCAAGTTTTAACGCGGCACTACAGATGACTTCGGCACCAGTAGGAAAGTCAGGTGCGGGCATGATGGCCATGAGTTCGTCAACGGAGATGTTAGGGTTATCAATCGTTGCAGTAATAGCATCGGCGGTTTCACCAAAATTGTGAGGAGGAATATTTGTGGCCATACCAACGGCAATACCTGAAGAGCCGTTAATGAGAAGGTTAGGGATGGCACTGGGGAGTACTTCTGGTTCTTGTAATGAGCTGTCAAAATTATCTCGCCAGGAAACAGTATTTTTTTCAAGGTCTTTGAGCAATTCTTCGGCGATTTTGTGGAGCTTGGCTTCGGTGTAACGCATACTTGCAGCGCTGTCGCCGTCGATGGAGCCAAAATTGCCTTGGCCGTGGATTAAGGGGTAACGCAGAGAGAAGTCTTGGGCCATTCTTACTAATGAATCGTATACAGCAATGTCGCCGTGAGGGTGATATTTTCCAAGACAGTTATGAACAACAACACCATTCGCAATAAATTCGTGATCATCGATAACTTGGAGATCGTAGGTAATCTCTTCTCTACAAGAGGTGATTTCTTTGATTGGGAAAAAGAGAAGTTTATCGTCGATAACCATATCCATAAATGAAGATAATTCGGAACCAATTTGGTGTAATTTTTTTTGGATGCCCCATTCGATAATTTGAGAAAGATGTAAAGGTGTTTTTTGTAGTGTTGAAGAGTAGCGAATTTTACTTCCAGTGGGATATTTTATTCCTGCACGAAATTTTTGACCTTGTGAATTTTCATACCAGCCGCCGCCGAGATGATGGTTGCTTAGTTCGGTAAATATTTTGGTTGAAGCGAAAGGAATAACTTCTTCGTGATTTTTTTTTATTTTGCTGGTGCTTAGGCGTTTTGCGCGGGAAGATTTATTTTCTTCTGCTAAATTAAGCTGGGCAGCTAATTTTTGGGCGATAACGCCACGCCATTCGAGATTGTAACATTTCTGAGTGGAACATTGACGGCCAAGAATAATCTGATTTTCTTTTGCTTCTTGTTCATAGATTTGCCCGGGCAGTCCAAGGTGGTGGGAGAGGATAAGAAGTTGCTGGGAAAGTTTTTCAGAAACAGTTGCATATTGAATGACGTTACGTTCACAATGGATACTGCCATCACCGTCAATTAAACCGCTGAGAAAAGAAAAAATAATTTCAGCAGGGCTTTGAAGAATTTGCCAAGGAATGATTTTTGTTTCGGCACGGGCATACGAGAGGTTGAAATTTGTCAAAAAGAATTGGTTTATTTTTTGATTGTTTATACGGATTTGATACGCTTTCTTGAGAAGCATTTGACCTTCAGAGGAAGGAAATTCATAGTCTTTTTTTTCGATAACCGAGGTGTACGAAAATTCTTGTTGAAATATATGAGCGAGACGATCAATAATTGGCTGTGATGTGGAGTAAAAAGAGAGGCAATGATACCCGTGATCTTTATCCATACTTATCCAACCATCAGAGAGAAGTTGACCAAGTGCATAGGCAATATTGGAGTTCAGTTTCTTTTCACCAAGAGAAACAGTCTCTTGGATTTGAGGATACATTGCTTTAGTGACGAGAAAATCGCCGGGTTGTAAGTCTTTGGCTTCTTTCCAGACAAAATTCCAGTCAGAGGTGAGAATTTTAAATTGTTGGGAAGAGGTTGCAATGTTGCTGAGACCGTTATCTACAGTAATTTTTAGGAGAGGACGAGAGGGCATAATATAGAGTTGAGAAACAGGTTTAAGGCCATGTTGGGTATAGACTTTTTCAGCTACTTGAACATCCTGGATGGGCACTAAGCCTTTTTCAGTTAGAACAAGCGTATCCTTAACAAAACATTCCCCAACAATACGCGCACATTTTTTGAATGGTTTATTGTGGGTCATGCCCAAATCGTGCATGGCATAGAGAATTCTTCTGTGAACTGGTTTAAGTCCATCACGGACGTCAGGGAGAGCACGGCCGACAATAACAGACATGGCATAGGTGACGTACGCGGTTTTCATCTCGTCTTCGATAACGCGAGGAATAATCTTAGTGTTGTCCTGAGGAGGTGGGGCTTTGGGAGGGGGCATTTTTGAAGTGATTTTTAAGGGAGTTTATTTTAGTTTTGTCGACGGTAAATTATAGTTATTTTATAGAGAAGTTAGTTTATAAAGGTTATGGTAGAAAAATGAGGGTTTTAGAGGGGGTTTTTAGACGAGAAAAAAGTGAAAATATATCTCGAAATGGTTTAGATTGGATTTATTCTTCTTTTCTGACCATATCCACGGCCTCTTTGATTTCGTGTTTGCCAATTATTTCTTTTTCTTCCAAGTCAATTAAACGTTCAACTTCGTCGGTTTCTTTGGATATGGCTTCAGCTTCTTGCAGGAGTTCAGGAGGGACGTGTTTAAGGAAGGCTTGTTTGGCTTCGTCGCTAGGTAAGTCAAAGTATTCGAAGAATTTTTTGGTGAGTTTAATCTTATATGAACGACCGAAACGTTCTTTTTCAACGTAGCCGCGAGTTTCAAGTTCATGCATGTGTTCGTAAGCTACGGGACCACGAAGCTTGATAACATCTGCTTGCAGAATTGGGTATTTCCAAGCGATGATGGCGAGCGTTTCCATCAAAGGGCGTTCGACTTCGGTACTTGCGACAAGAGTGCTGACAAGGGGGATGAATTGATCACGAACGGTCAGTTTCCAGCCGTGTTCTTTTTTGATGAGATGTAACGAGTGGTCACGTTGGGCATATTCTTGCTCTAAAAGAGCGAGGGTTTCTTCGACCTGAGGCACTTCTAATGAGCAGAGGCTTGCGATGCGGTCAGCAGTGATTTCTTTGCCTACCGCAAATAAAATGGCTTCAATGCGTTTTTGGTTGTCGTTCATAGATTGTCTTCTTTACGGTTGAATTTATTAGTTTTTTTCGTGAGAGGTCGGTTCTTTTTCTTTCAAATAGTATTGGCCGTTTTTGAGGTCGATGACGCCTTTGTCAATTAATTTGTCCATGAAATCTTCTAATTGGTCTTGTTCTACACCAGTAAGATGACTTAGTTGTTGGGAGGATAAACTAGCGGCTTTGCCGAGGAGAACTTTGATATAATTATGTAGTAATCCACCAATGTTCTTTTTGAGGACGTCGTTTTCAAGTTTGACTTGTTTGGCGACCATATCTACTTGGTGTAACTTGGCTTGCAGATCATTGAGGAAAAAGGAGAGTTGTTTTTCGTTGATTTGAAGTTCTTCTGGTTCGAGAATTTCGATTAGTGAAGGCATGAAGTCGAAACAGAAGTCGATAAGGAATTCTATTTTTTCGGTTTTGATCTCAAGTTCGGTAAACGTGGCCCACAGATCTTGAGAGTCTTGTTTTTTGAGTTCGGCGAATTCTTCGGTGAGGACTTTAAAGCGTTCATCTGTTTTGAGATTATTGATGTACTCTTTCATGGCTTGTTCAACATGTTCTTGTGGTTTGCCAATTACTTCAATTAAAGCGCGAAATTTTATTGTTGTCATATAAGTGAGGTGAGGAATGGGCTTTTTAAGTCTTTCTTTGGGAAAGGTGAACATATATTTCGGAGCGAGGAGAAAATTAAGTTGTTGGAGAACTGTTATGTTCTCTTTAGAGTTATTATGCATAAAGCGATAAAAGAAAGCAGCAAGAGATAGGGGATCAAATGAGTGGTTTGGGCACTGTTGGATTCATAGACAGTGATGCCGGAGGCGATGGGGAATTTGAGAGAAGAGAGAGGGATATACGAACTGTTGTTAGGAAGAGGAGTAGTGTAGAAAAAGGTACTTACTTCTTGTTTACTTGCAGTGATTTTAGTTGTGTTTTTGGGGGATTTAGAAGAATTGGTTTTAGACAGGGTAGTTTTAGTGGGTTTGGCAGTAGTATTCTTTTTTGCGGGGGGTGCTTTTTTTGAAGCGGATGTTTTGGAAGAAGTGGATTTTTGGGGAACGAGAATTTTTACTTCTTTTTCAACTATTTTTTCAATGATTTGGCAGGATTTTTCGCTGATGTTTTCGATGAAAAGAGTGCGGTTGTCGGAGAGGTTGACGGCTTCGAGGAAAATGGTTATTTCGCCGTCAGTTATTTTATGGTCGCAATTAGGGTTGAGGAAGAGAGGTAAAGTCATAAGATAGATTTGATGGTTGACAGGCAGGAGAAACGTGGTTGGTTCGCTGACAGTTTTGCCGTCTTTTTCAGCCCAGATTTTACCACTACTTTTAGTTTCTTCGCCTTTGTAGATGAAGAAACTGACATCGAGGTAATCGCCCCAACGGGTTTTATTGGGTTGATAGGATTTAATGGTGTCAAGGTATAAAGTGGAATAGGGATCAAAAAATTCCATACTTTCCACGCCGAGAAATTCAGTGGCGTTGTTATTTTTTTGATTAATGTCAATACAACTTTGGTTCACCGTGGAGAATTCAATAGAATGGATACCAGGATAGAGTGTGGGCAGATAGGTTTTGGAAGTTTGAGTTTTCAGAAGATAGTTGTTCCAGGGAGCATATTCACGTAAGATGTCACCGGCAGCGTTAAGAATTTGACCGTGGACAGATATTTTTTGAGGGATGTTGCCAATGGTTTTAGCGATAACGGTGAAGTTTTGTTCGCCTTCTCCTGTAAATGAGCCTTGATTGAGCATAATTTCTAATGAGAGATCGCACAAGTTGGAGAAGATGTTGGGTTTGCCAGGAGTGGGAAGTGTATATTCCCAATTTTCTGCACCATAACTAAACGAAATATTTTCGAGCGCGTTGCTGTAACTGAATGAGGAGAGAAGAGTTTGGTCTTTGTAGAGAGAGATTTGGTCGTAATTGTCATTTAGATCAAATGAGGGAAAAGCATCTCGATAGATTACTTTGTAACAGCCAGGACAAATCGTTGTATTTTCGTTGTTGAATAGTTTGGTTGAGGAGATGATGAGAGTTTGCTTGGCGTTATTTTTGAATAGGAGTCCTTGAATGTCGAGGGGGAGGGGGCCTTGGTTGTATAATTCAATCCATTCCCCAAGTGGTTTAGGATTATTATCTTCACCAATTGGGTTAGGAAGTATTTCGCTGAGAATCAAATTTTTGTATTGAAGTTGAGGGTTCGTGACGCTATTTGATTTACCAGGGGTGCCAAAAAGAACTAGACTTTCGCTGAATGAGCCGTCGTCTTGACGTTCAAGGGATTTATTGTTTTTGTGCCCGCCAAGAGAGTTGGTATAGTTTGCAGATGTCTGGAAAGTGGAATTGTGAATGGTGATTATGTCTTCAGTATTGTCTAAACCATTGCCGATAGAATTGTCGTCAACGCAGAGTTTGGTGATATTAAAATAAGCAGGGGGATTAGAAAGATTAAACAGGAGAGAGGTGTAGAGGGTGGTGTCTTGATCGGTAAGCAGAGCGTAGGATTGAGGGGGAATTGTTAATGTGCATAACAAATCAAAAGAACAACAAATGATTTTATCAGTGTTTTTGTTATCGGTAAGTTGCCAGCCAGTTAGGTTTAATGGAGAAGAAGAAGGGTTGTAGATTTCAATCCATTCATTACCATCAGAAGGAGAATACATGATTTCATTGATGAGGGGAGAAGAATGGACGGTGATAGTGGTGAGCGTGAGAAAAATAAATGAGGAAATGAACAACAAAAGAATTTTTTGGTTCATGAAGCTAGTATAGTTATGAGGATTATATACGTTTTGGCTAGTGGAATGGGTGTATTTCAATGAAGAGGTTCCAATAAGACTGATTCACTATTTTGTAATACTAAACAAAGTTTTTAAAGGTTCTTTATATACTGAGTGATATGGGATGGTTATTTGCAGATAAGAAGAAAGTGGCGCCCAGAGTGCCGTTTCCAATGGGAAAGTCGTTAGATGATAAATCGTTACGATTTTCAGCACCAACAAGTATGGACAGAGAGATTCAACCCGATAGAGTACAAGAAGCGGTAGGCTATAATCAACCAATGAGTTTTCCGAGTGTGTTTGATCAAGAGCAAACGCCGTTACCACAAAATGTACCTGCGAGAGGTTTGCCTCTTCAAAAAGATGTGCCACGACCAGAGCTTGATACGCAAGCGTCAGGGCCGATGTTTATGAAAGTGGATGTATATCAGCTTGTTTTGAATGAGGTGGATGAATTGAAAGGAGTGTTAGGTCATTTACAAGAAGCAAATAGATTGTTAGATAAATCAGAATATAATGAGGAACATCATTTTGAAAAATTGAGAAAGACAATGAGAGGAGTGCATGATCGATTTTTACAGGTCGATAAAAAATTATTCAAATTGCAAGGTGATTAACTATGGATAGAATGCCCGTATTTGTAAAGATAGATGAGTATGATAATGTGTTAGAGTTAGTGAAAGCGATTCGCAAGCGAATTGATGAAGCTAAGGAAACGTTAGGAAGAATTCATGATTTGAAGAATGAAGAAGATCATCAATTAGAGATGTGGCAAAATAGTTTAGCAGAAGTGGAAAAGAAAGTGGATTTTATTGATCATTCGTTAAGTGAACCTGAACAGTTCTAATATAAGTATACCAATGGCAAAAAAACAGAAGAAAAGTGTTGTGCATATGAAAGCTGCAGAAAAAGGACCGGATTATGTTATTCAAGTTGGTGATCCGAAGATGCTGCGTAAAGATATTTTAGAAGGATTACGAGAAGTTATCATTTTTATGCAGGGGTATGATCAGTTTAGAAAAGTGCAAGAAGAAAAAACAATGTTATTTACCCAGTTGAAAAATGATGTGAAAGATATACAACATCTGATCGATAATAAGTTACGAATTTATTTGCCTAAAGGAAAAGTTCATGGGTTAATAAAAGTAGAACCGAAAAGAGAGGTTTTACGAGAGATTAGAAAGCAGCCAATGGTTGTGATGAGAGCACCAATTATTGTAACAAGAGCAGCAGGTGCACCTGTACAACAAGCGTCGATTTCGATGCCACAACAAATAGTTAGAGAGAGTGTGCCAGAAGTTCCAGCAAGTGAGTTAGCAGAGTTGGAAGCGCAGTTGAAAGATATTGAAAATCAATTGCAGAATATTAAGTAGATGGTGGATAGAAAGGTTTATCTTCTTTTGAATTTTCTTTGTTTTTATGTTTGGAAAATACCACAAAATATTGCAACCGTATTTTAATGAGATAAAAACTGCTTTTGATATTGCGAATAAGAAAGTGAAAGAAGCGGAGAATGATTTAGAGGAGAGTTATAGAAAGATGAGTAGACTCTCAAATATAGATATAGGAAATGTATTAGGCAAAAGTCGTGAACTGACAGCAATAAAAGCAAATTTAGCAGCGGCGTTGCGAAAAGTTGTTTTTGATTTGGAAAAAAAATAATAAGTATCTATTTTTCAGTTAATTTTATAAAAAGAATGATAGTTTTCTATAAAAGATTAGTTGCGGACGTGCCAGTAAGCGAAAAAAAAACTTTTTTTCGGAACTGTCAGTCCTCACTGTCGTTGCGGACGTGCCAGAGTGGTCAAATGGGATAGACTCAAGGTATTTGAGTGATGAGTGCTCAGTTAGAGTGCGATGAATAAACTCGTTATAAGTCATCTATTGGCTTAGTGCCTTCGCAGGTTCAAGTGCCAGCAATCTAGGCGAGTAGGGCGGGCATATGTTGCGACGTTGCCCACCACGACTATTAGGTTGCGGCGAGAAAATCCTGCCGTCCGCATATTTTTCTTTTTTTGATGAATTGATGATTTGAAAAGCAGGAGTAAATTTAATTTTAGAAAAAAGATAAATCCAATTTTAAAAATGGAGTAAAGAAATTAAGCGGCAAGATACCAAGCTTCTTCGATGATTTCTTGTTCACCGTTACAATAATGGTATTGTAATAATTCTTTATGGTATTGCTGAGCTTTGGAAAGAGCCATATTTGATTATTTTTCTAATCGTCTTTGTCGTTCATATCAGTGCTGGGAACAGCATTTTTAGAGATGATAAAGACATCACCAACGGATTTGACTAATTGATGTGGGACGATTACACCTTTGGCACTGCCAATCACACGACTTAAAAAAGATGTTTTTGTGGCTTTGATTTTCCAGCCAGAGATTTTATTCCCGGCAACGATACAATCTTCGATATCGCCAAAGTAATCTCCAGAATCTGTAAATACTTTTAAATCATACGAATCCGATACTTTTCTCATTTTTAACATGAATAACCACCTCAATTGATAATTTTATGAATGTATACACGCTAGCGTAAGTTTAAATACTTTTCTGTTATCGAGTAGTCAATGGAACTTCGTTTGCTAGGAACATCGCATATTGCTGCGGAAAGTATCAAAGAGATTACTTCTATTGTGGAGACGTGGAAACCGGATATTATCGCAGTAGAATTAGATATAGAGCGGGCAGCATCGTTGTTTACAGAGGAAAAACGACGGGTGTCGCTTGCGATTGTTATGGAAGTTGGGGTGAAAGGGTATTTATTTGCGAAAATTGGGCAGATCATACAGCAAAAATTAGGGCAAAGTGTGGGTATTTCGCCTGGTGCGGAGATGAAGATAGCGTTGGAGTTGGCGAAGAAGCACAAGTTACAAGCCGAATTGATTGATCAGCCGATTAAGATTACACTGGCGAAATTTTCAAAGTCGTTGACGTGGAAAGAGAAGTATCGTTTTGTGGAGGAGGTTGTGTTAGGGTTGTTGTTTCCTAAACGGCAGATGAAGAAATTGGGGTTTACGCAGTTTGATTTGCGCAAAGTGCCAAGCAAAGAATTGATTGAGAAGATGATGGGGCATTTTCAAGAAAGGTATCCGAGTGTGTATAAGACATTAGTTGAGGATCGAAACAAGTATATGATTAGGCAACTGATTAGGCTGATGAAAGAGTATCCGGGGAAGAAAATTTTGGCAGTGGTGGGTGCAGGGCATGAGAAAGGGATGCGAGAATTACTGTTGAAAGTGGATGTTGTGAGATAGAAGTTAGAATGGCCAAAGATTTATTAAAAGAGTTTTCTTTGTTTATATAATGCCAGAATATGTGCCGTTTTATACCATTGTAGAAGAACCAGGAAAACAGTTTCTACGAGAGTTTGGGAGCAATTTGCCGATGGGGAACATGGACATGGATTCAGGGGAATTTGGACGAGAGGCGCAGACTAATTGGTTGTTATATCAAGAATGTGTGCAACGATCGCTTGGCCACAGTTTTTATCATACTGCACCAAATGGACCACATTGGGTTGTGTCTCCGATAGGTGAACAAAAATACCTCAAAGATGCAACAGAAATTGATCGATTTTATAATGGGCTGTCTACAGTAGAAAAACAAAAAATAATTGCAGAAAAAGGTCCCCTCTCAGGTATTGTGCGTGTTGTTGAACAGCTTTCATCGAATTAGTGAATTTGTATTTTTCTGGCGCAACATTCTTAAAATAGGCTAATTTTTAGCTTCTAAAGGTAGCAGTGGCAGGAGCGACGGGAATCTTGCAAAAGATACTCAGGAAAGTCCGCCCACCATAAAAAGGCCACTTACAGAAGTGAGAAGGGGAAAGCCCTTGGCTCTGGCTCAGACACGACACGTCCTATAAATTAGGGATGATGCGGTGAAGCTTCAAGTGATTGAAGTGAGATAACCCGTTGACGTCTTTATAGGGAACGATGAAACGGTGAATCCTTGCTGACAGCAATGTCAGAAGATCCGCGAGAAAATGGATCTTGCCGGTGCAAGTCTGTTACAGACGCATAGTAGAATGCTCTAAATGACTATCGACAAGCTTTGTGCTTGTTTTGGGTCTAACAAAAGGCGGCTTAGGCCACTCTACCTTTTTTTTATATTTTTTTAAATTTTTCCAAAAACCTTATAAAACAGTGCATTTCTAGGAGGATATGGCAGATCAAATGCGGTTACCTTCAGGACAGGGCGGATTGATGCGGTTCGATGAATCAACTTCGAAAATTAAAATTTCGCCAGGAGCGGTTGTTGTTCTTTGTTTATTAGTGATGCTTGTGGTTGTACTTCTACATTATTTTGGTGCATGAGACTTTGGAGGAAAAGAAAAAAATGTTTCCAGGTGTGAATCCGCGACAAATGCAGCAGATGATGCGCAAGATGGGCATCCAACAGGTTGATTTACCAGCGCAGGAAGTTATCATTCGTTTGCCGGATAAAGAGTTAGTGTTTCCAAATCCATCTGTCGCAAAAGTGAATATGATGGGACAAGAGACGTTTCAGTTGACTGGTGAATTTCATGAGCGGGCGCTTTCAAATACAACGGTTGAGATTTCTGAAGAGGATATCAAGACAGTGATGGAGCAAGCTTCAGTTACGCGAGAGAAGGCGCAGGAGACGCTCGAATTGACAAAAGGGGATTTGGCAGATGCGATTATGAGGCTAACGCAAAGTGAGGAATAGGTTTTTATAGTTTTTAGCATATTGATTAATAATGTCTTCTTTGATTTCATCTAAATATATTGAAAATGCAAAACGAGAAGTGGATTCAGCAGAGTATCTTCTGAATGTGACGTTACGTTCGTTAAAAGATCCACAGCTGTTAGTGAATATTCTTATGCATGTCCATTATGCACTGCAGTCGGCTATAAATGGATTGTTAGAGTATGATTTAGAACGAAAAGTTATTTCTAGTTTGCCTACAGGAGTAAAAGAGAGATACGACGTATTTAAACGGAAATCGTGTAAATTACACCGCATTGAGCAGCAGTATATCACGTTTATTAATAAAATTAGCGGGGTGATAGAATTACATGAGAAGAGCCCAATGGAGTTTCAACGAGGGAATAAGTATGTTATTGCAGATACAGAATATAGATTAGAGCCGCTTACAGTTACGAGTATACAACAAGATATTCAAACGGCTACATTGTTTATAAATCGGATTTGTGAGATTACGGATAGAAAGACATAAAAAGGAGGACTTCTTTTCTCTCCTCCCTAGTTACAATATACAATGAATGATTATCTTTTAGAAGCACGTGATGAACTTAAGCGGTTGGAACATATTATCTATGTAAGTTTAAAATATACTAGAACCGTAGATGTGATTATCAATGCATTGAATCGGATGGTGAGTTGCATTGATTTGATTATAGATGCTTTTTTAGAGAAAGCGAAAGAAGATAAATTGATCGAAATGCTGCCAAAAAGTCCAGCGTTACGGGCGACAAAAGTGACGGAAATTTATCCGACTGATTTAGAATTACAGCGATATTTGACATTTTATGCATTTTTACGAACGATTTTAAAGTTGCCGTATACAAAACGAGAGGAATTCCGACGACATGTGACGTTTGTTGTGGAATTGGATCATGCGACGGCAGAGATTAATATTGATAATTTGATGAATTGTGAGAAATTTATGCATGAGTTTTCTACATACGCGTGGACTGTTCTTGTTGGTAAAAGTGAAGATGATGATTAGATGTTAGTTCTGGTGAAGTTTATTTGAGGGGTAGTGCTTTTTCTACATAGTCTCTACCGCCAAAAACATTAAATAGCACTAGATGTTTCTAAATGATTATGACACGATTTATTACGTTGGTTTCTGGTAAAGGAGGAGTAGGGAAGACAACGACAGCAATTAATTTAGGACAGGCGTTAACAGATATGGGGAAAAAAGTGGTGGTTGTGGATGCTAATTTAGTGACGCCGAATGTGGGAATACATTTAGGAGTTATGAATCCTGAAGGAACAATCAACAAGTTTTTACGAAAAGAGAAAGATTTGAAAGATGCGATGTATCTTCATGAATCTGGTTTAACATTTATTCCAGCGTCGCCATCGTATAGTGAGTTTCAGAAAACGAATCCGCAGAAGATGACAGAGATTTTTGAGCATTTAGATAATACCGCAGATTTTGTATTAATTGATGCACCAAGCGGGTTAGGGTATGATGTGAGCCATATTCTCAAGAATTCTGATGAAGCGTTAATTGTGACGATGCCGAACTTGAGTTCAGTGATGGATGCATTGAAAACGATACATGTAGCGCAAGCGAATGATAATACAATTACAGGGATTGTGTTAAATATGACTCATTGGGCATCGCGGCATGAATTGAAATTAGAAGAGATTGAACGAATTTTGAATTATCCAGTCATTGCGACGTTAAGAGTCGATAGTAAAATACGCAAAGCGGTTCATCGGCAAGTGCCATTGAATTATCTGCATCCGCGTTGTCGTTCAGCACGGCAATTTAACAAAGTGGCAGAATATATTAGTCTTCATAAAAAAGTAGATTAAAATGTATCTTAAATTATTTAAATAATTAATTGTAGATATAATAAAAAAATAGGGGAGATGTTAGAATGAAAAAGCATCATACGTTGCAGTTGTTAGAGAAAGGATGGAATGAGAAAGAGATTCAGCGAGCGCAGGCAATTCTTTCAGATACGCAACATCATGATGTGCATTTTGCGAAAATTGTGTTTTGGACGGCGATTGTGGTTATTATTTTTGCGAATTTGATGGTGTCGTTAGTGTTGATTCCGTTTATTATCGTGTTTCAGAGTTGGGCATTATATCTTGTTGTGGTGCTGTTAGCGGGATCAATTGGATTTTTGTATAATTATCTGATTACAGATATTGGACATTTAGAACGGCATCATCATGTATTAGCAAGTATTATTATTCCGATTATTGCATTGGCTAATATGTTGATTACAGTGATGGTTTCAAATAGATTTATGGCAGAATTGAAGATACCAAATACTGCCCATAATCCGTGGATTGTCAGTATTGTGTTTATGGCGGCGTTTATTATGCCTTTTTTATTTGAGCAGATGAAGATAGCATATCATGGAAAGAAGGCAGTAATTCTCAAATAGTTTTATAAGTCAACTCTTATTTTTTTCGTCCGTGATAAATATAAATAATTTCCCAGCTGGTTTTAAGAGGTTAATAGAATATGCAAATCGCCCTTTACATCCTCAGGTACTTGATGCTTTAACAAAAATATGGGAAAATGGCGATCTTAAAACAGTTCTTGAAATGACCTTAAATGATGACTCTTCATTAGAAGCTCTTGCCAAAAAATCATCGAGACACTTAAATGGATTTGACCGTTATATTCTGTGGCAACCTGGAGAAAAAGTACAAGAACCGGCATTGCGTATTCACTTTTGGGAGGAAATTAACAAGGGGGGTGGCCCGCATATACATAATTGGGATTTTGCTTCCATCTGCTTATTTGGACAAGTTTATCAAGAAACATATACTGAAACGGCAGGACCAGGTGATCTTCCTGTATGGCGTTATATCCCTCAAGTTCTACCAGGAGTTGGACATAATAAAGTATTTGATAGACAACTTGATTTAACCTGCTTAAAAAAAGAATCAATCTCGGCAGGACAACCATACTCTTTTAATCATAAAGGAATACACCGGCTCGGCTGTCAACTTTCTCCTTCTGCAACATTAGTGTTGCAAGGTCATTTTGTAAACCCGATTCAGATTATATATGAACTAAAACCAGTAGATTCACAAGAACTTCACTTTCGTCCTCCTCATTTTTCAAAAGAGTATGTGTACGAAAAAATAAAATTTATATATCAACATTTACCGAATTAAAATAGTTCATATCCCTTTCTTTACAAACGTATACACTTTGTTTAATGCCATTAGAGCATCTTTTTTTCGAGAGAAACCATGGTCAGCGCCTTTGATGATGGCTAATTTCTTTTTTCCGGGGAGGAGTTTGTAGACTTGTCTGGCATTGAATACGGGGACGCCTTCGTCTTTTTCTCCGTGAAGAATGAGAACTGGTTTATGGAATTTTTGAATGGCAAGAGGGAGATTGATGGTGAAGAATTCATCATAAAATGCTTTGTTGAGTTTCTTATTATTTGACCAATGGCCGGGGCGATGGTAAGTGATATAGCCTTGTTTCCAAAATTGGTGGACTTGCAAGTCGGTGAAGTCGTAGCGTACGGCGTGTTTAAGATCGGAGACGCCACCAGAGAGAATGAGCTTGGTGATTCTTTTGTCTTTATGTGCGTATAACGCGGCGTCAATGGCACCAGTAGAATGGCCAATGAGAATGAGTTTTTGGAAGCCGTAGTTTTTTTGTAAGAAGTTGATGGCTAATTTAATTTCTTTGACTTCTTTGCTCATCAATTTATTTTCGAATTTTCCTTCTGATGTATTTGTGCCGGAGAATTCAAAGCGCATGCAGAGGAAGCCGAGTTTGGCAAGCGGGGTTAGGAAACGTTTAGCAGTGCCAAACATACTGCCAGGGAAGCCGTGCAGGTAGATAATCGCGGTGCCTATTTTTTTGTTGTAGTTTTTGGGGAGATGGATAATGCCGCGGAGAAGTTCTTGTTGATGATTTGGGAAGGAGATAGGGAGGAGTTTTGGCATTTGAAGAATAAAATAAACAAACTATTTAACACTTACGATATAGAATATAAACAGTATTTGAAGATAGATATGATTATTTCTTCAGCAATTGTTCGATGATAGCCGCATAGGCTGGCCGAGCAACCAATACACCAAAGGACATGCCTGCAATTGTTGTTAACGCAAAGCCTTTAAGCAAGCCGGCTCCAACCCAGAATAAAGGTAATAAAGAGGAGATGTTGATTAAGTAGGCGCCAATGATAATATATAATGCGTTTTTAATTTTGGTTTTCCAGTCGATAGCAGTTGAGCTCTGGCCATGCATGATTTCATCAGTGATAATGGTTAAATGGTTGACACCAGAACCAATGACGATAATAATACCGGCAATAGAAGCTAAATCTAAATTCCAACCGACAAACGCAGCAAAGCCGAGAATTAAAGTGATTTCCGAGCCAAGGATAAAGATGGTTGGAAGAATAATTTTCCATTGTTTATATCGCACCCAGACAACAAGGGATACGGCAAGAAGAGCAATCAAACCAACAAGCATGATGTTTTGCAAGAATTCTTTTCCTAAGGAAGGAGAGATGGTATCAAGCTGAACGACTTCTAGTTTTACAGGTAAACTGCCGGTAACGATAACAGTCTGTAATTTCTTCATGTTTAGCAAAGTGTTGGCCATGGCTTGCTGTTGATTTATACCTGTGCCTGAACCTGAAATTTGGATGCTCGTAGAAGCTTTGCCTTTTAATTCGGCACCGATGCGTAAGCTATCTACTTCTTTATCATCCAAATATAATAATAGGCTTTCGCTGAGATAGGCGCCGCCGTTGTCAGAGATTACTTTTAATTTATTTGTCAAGTCAGCTTGGCGTTGAGCGGCCTGTGGACTTAATGTAATGGTGAAAAAGAAACTGCATGCATAACTATTACCCACTTTGGAACAGCCACGACGAGGATCGATGCCAGAACATTCGGCGGAACGGCAGACATAGGTAATATCTTTCTTGCCACCAAAAAAGACGGTATCGTTGGAAATCTTTGCTTCGAATTTTCCTTGCTTTGCTAATAGTTCACGAACTTCTTGTTCAGTGACGCCGGCAATTTCAATTAAAATGAAATCGGTGCCTTCTAAATCTGAGGCAGTGCGAACGGTGACGTCGCTTAGGCCGTAGACGTTTAAGCGTTCTTTTAGACTATCAACAGTTGTATCTAAGTCAATTTTGCTCACTTTTTCGGTCGGTTTTAATAAAACGCGTGTACCACCTTCTAAGTCTAAACCTTTGCGTAAGTTGGAGGTTGGGCGTTCACTTACTTTAAAGCCGAGGTCGGCTTTACCATTTGTTTGGGTTGTGAGTAAAGAGTAGGTTTTTTTTGTGGTTTGAACTTTGATTGTGCGATCGGCTTTTTGTTCGTCTAAGAAATTATAATAGTCGTCAACGGAATTGATTGTTTTGCCATTTAATGAAACAATACGTTCTTTAGCTAAGGGAGTTATACGCGAAGAGGGATTTTCAATGCCAGCGTTGGCGGCCGAAGAGTTGTATTGGACACTTTTTATGACAACGCCAGAATCCCAAAAGTGAGGCACGATGCCGCCGTTTATGGCAAAGATGGCGAAGAGGAGGAAGACTAATAGGATGATGACTCGCCAGGTTTTCAAGATTGATTTTAAAGTTTCACTAAACATGATGTTTCCTCAAATTGCGGGATTGAGTATACCAGCGTAAAATACCAACATTTTGGATCCATGTCATGATGGTATCAACAAATAAGCCGATAAATAAAATAATCATTATCTGACGAACGATGTCACTTTGGACGAAGATAAGAGCGACGGTAACGGCAACTAAAGTGGTTGCGGTCATGGTTAAACCAGTTTTGACAGAACTGTAAATACGGTCCATTTCGGTGCCTTCTTTACGTTTCATATAGCGAGTGGTGAGTAAAACGTCAGTGTCTACAGAATAGCCAATCAGCATCAAAAAAGCAGCGACACCGGCAGTGCTTAATTTTATGCCGGTAAGATTGAAGATGGCAAGAGTGACAACGATATCAGAAAAGGCAGCAGCGATAACAGCTAAACTTGGTATTAAGATGCGGAAATATAATAAGACTACGATGCCCATCAAGACGAATGAAATGAGAAGGGCAGAGATCATTTGACGAAAGAAGTTGTCACCAATAGCAGAACCGACAACTTCAACACTGAATTCGTTTTGATTAATAGATAACTTATTTTCTAGAATAGTGAGTAAAGAATTAATTTCTTCTTTGGTTTGTAAGTCAGAATCAACAGCGATAGCAATGACTTTACCGGCGGAACTCATTTCACGGACGCTTAGATCGACTTCTTTGAATTGTTCGTGGAGATAGGCTTGTAATTCTTCTGCGAGGATAGGGGTTTTGAGAGAATCTTGATGAATCATGATAGTTGAACCGCCTTTTAACGTAATTCCGCGATGAACAAAATCGCCCGTTGCCGCATATTGGGTTCCAATTTGGACCAAGGCCAAGAGTACGAGGATTAAAGGGATGAACATTAGCAGCTTGTATTTTTCTTCATACCAATATTTTAACGAGGAGGTCATATAAAAATAAAAATTAGCGATTTCTATATAAAGATTGTGTTGAACAAACGGTTAGATGGAATTGAAGCATAACATATTGAATAGAGATGTTTGCACTCTTTTCGTCACGAAATCACAAAACATTTATAAACTGAAAAATAGTCCTTAGGGTGTGGCGTTAATTCAGCTTAAAGAGGTGATGAAAGAGTACAATAAGAATGTGATTCTGCAGGATGTAAACTTTGAAATAAATGAAGGAGATATTGTGGGGATTATTGGGCAATCAGGGAGTGGGAAGACAACATTGCTTAATTTGATTGCAGGGTTTATTGAGCCAAGTCAGGGGGAAATCTTTTATATTTCTAAAACAGATGGACAGCCAAAGAGTTTAGCAAAAAATATCCATAAATTGAAAAGGCATATGGGGTTTAATGCCCAGCATACTTCGTTTTATCCAAAACTTACGGTCAAAGAAAATTTGTTGCATTTTGGACAGATGTATGGGTTGAAAAAAAGTACATTAATTGAGAATGCAAAAAGTTTGCTACAGGTTACAGGATTATATGATCATCGAGAGAAAATGGCTTCACAGCTTTCAGGGGGGATGCAGAAAAGATTAGATATTTCGTGCAGTTTAATCCATAAGCCAAAAATATTATTTTTAGATGAGCCCACATCTGATCTTGATCCGGTGATGCAGCGAGAAGTAATTGGGTTGATTCAAGAAGTGAATAAGCAAGGGGTTACAGTAGTGATGGCTTCGCATCACTTGGAAAGTTTGGAGAAGATATGTACTAAAATTGCAATCGTGCATGAGAAACAAGTGCATAGTTATGGAGAAATGGATGAGATTCGAAAACCATTTTTGAAAGATTACATTAATATAAATGTCAAAGCGGGGAAAGATACGGAGCGAATTATTGCGATGGTTAAGAAAATGCCGGTGACAAAGATTATTGATAAAGGCGACCAATTAGTGATTTTTCCGCAGGATGCGGATAAGACGTTAGCGCAATTAATGATAATGGTTAAGCAAGAGAATTTATATTTGCATGATATTGATTTACGAAAACCAACGTTGGATGAAGTGTTTGTAAAGATTACGCAGAAGCGTTGAATACACTTGGATGACCGATAATAAGTGGAGAGAGAATGTTTAGAGATAAATTAAAAAGAGGAATAGATCACGTATGACAGCACTGTGGCTTTTAACGCAAAAGAATTTGAAAAATCTTATTCGATCGAAAGGTTCAGCATTGATAGTTATTTTTGCACCGCTATTAATTATTTTAATTTTGGGGCTTTCATTTAATACAACAAGTAAATATGGGTTAAATATTGGAATTTATTCGCCGGCTGAAACGCCAGAGGTTACGGTGTTAATTAATAGTCTAAAAGAACAAGAGTTTACGGTTGCGAAATATGAGAGTATTGATAAGTGTATTGAAGATATTAAACGAGCAGTGATGCATACTTGTTTGGATTTGCCTGCATCATTAAAAGTTGATTCGAATAAGCAGGTAGAAATAAAATATTATGTTGACCAAAGTAAAATTAATTTAGTGTGGATGGTACAGCAAACGCTAGCACAAAAGTTTGATGTACAAGAGCAACAGTTAAGCGAGAGTTTAAGTAAAGATATTTTGACACGATTGAGTGAGACGCAAGCGAAAATAAACGCGGAAAAAACGAAAGTTGGATCGACGAAAGAAAAAAATAATGCGGCAGTGAAAGGCACCGAAGGGGTGAAAACGGATTTAGCAACGATTGATTTTACAACGCCGACCACAACGTATAATGCGGCTGTGGTTGAGGCGTTTAAAACGGAGATTTCAACACGGCTGAGTAATACTTCTCAAGCGGTGATGGAGGCCAAAACAACATTAGCAAAGATCAATACCACCAGTGCAGAAAAGAAAAAAGTGGAAATGATGCTTGCAAAAGTTGATGAATCGTTGCTGTTGACGACTGATTTTTTGAATGCGGGGGGGCTGGGGAGTTTACAAGAAGTTTCGGCGTTGATTGGGGTGTTACAGAGTGATATTGAATCAACCAAAGCGAAATTGAATGCGGCATCGGAAAAAATTAAAGTAAATAATGAGAATCTTGATTCGGTGAAATCCACAATTAGTGAGAGTATCACATTGCTTGAGGGGACACAGGCGACACTTGATCAAATTAATAGTAATTTACAAGCGCAGAAGGTAACGGATGCGAAAGTTGTGGCACAGCCTCTTGTTACTAATATCCAGATGGTGAGTGCACAGAAAACGTATTTGAATTATTTATTCCCAGTATTGTTAACGCTGGTGATTATGTTTTCGTCGCTGTTGCTTGGAACCAGCTTAGTGATGATGGAGAAGAATAGCCCGGCGTTTTTTCGTAATTTCTTTCTGCCGATTCGCAAAGTGACGTTTATCTTGTCAATTTATTTGACTAATGTGATTTTGATATTAATCCAGGTGGTAATTATTTTAGGGTTGGCCCTGGTTTTCTTGCCAGATATTCTTAATCTGTTGCCCATGATGGCGCTGATTTTATTTTTAGCGGCATCTATTTTCACGTTTTTAGGGATGGTGATTGGATACATATATACTTCAGAAGAGACAGGAGTATTAGCATCTATTTCTCTGGGTAGTCTGCTGTTATTTGTTTCAGGGACGATCTTTCCAATAGAGGGGACTTCGGCAATGGTGAGAAGTGTGGTTGAATTTAGTCCGTTTGTGATTACAGAGAGATTGATTCGTGAAGTGCTTATTTTTAATGCCCCCTTTGAGCTGTTATGGGTTGATTTGCTGCTGTTGTTAGGGTATACATTAGTGTTGTTTTTAGTAATTTTAGCGGCAGAATCAGTATTGCACAAGCATTTGCTAGAGAGATTTCTGAACCACCATCATAAAATTCATCGACAAAATGAAAGAATGGGGAAAGTTTGATTTTTTAATTTTATTTTTAATCATGACAGCTACAACGAAGACAAAAGAACGAAAAAAGATTATTATAATTACCGGTACGCCGGGAGTGGGAAAGACGACTTTAGCAAATGTATTGGTTAAGAAATTGAGATATGAACGAGTAGATTTACATCGATTTTACCCGCAGATCTCTGAGAGGTATGATAGACGAAAACAGTGTTATGTGATAGATTATACCAAATTAGTAAAGTTGATTGATGAGCGGTTGAGGGAAACAACTGCATATGGATTAGTCATTGATTCGCATGTTACACATTATTTGCCGGCTACGCTCATTGATCTCTGTGTGGTGCTTGGTTGTTCTGATTTGAAATTGCTGAAGCGGAGATTACAGAAAAGGAAGTATACTACTAAGAAAATTCAAGAGAATTTAGAAGCGGAGATTATGCAGGTGTGTCTGAATGAGGCGCGGACGCGAAAACAGAGAATTATGATGTTTGATACAGTGAAGATTACACTGCAGCAAATGGCTGCGAAAATCAGCAAATGTTTATAAATAAAGCACGGTATTTTATTCTGATATGGCGATTACGGCACAAGAAAAGCTGCACTTGAAGAAAATTGTAAAAGAATTGAAAGCGCAGAGAGCGGCGCATACGGAGTTTGTATCGGTGTATATTCCGGCAGGGTATGAAATAAGTAAAATTATCAATCATTTAGGGGAGGAGCAAGGAACAGCTTCTAATATCAAATCGGCAATTACACGGAAAAATGTGCAGACGGCTCTTGAGAAGATGATTCAGCATCTACGAAATTTTAAACGAACGCCAGAGAAAGGGTTAGCGGTATTTGCCGGCAACATTGCGGCAACGGAAGGAAAGCAGGATTTTCGAACGTGGAGTATTGAACCACCTATTTTATTGAATACAAGGATTTATCGCTGTGATAAAACTTTTGTGATTGATATCTTGGAAGATATGTTAGTTGAGCACAATGCATATGGATTAGTTGTGTTTGATTTGCGGGATGCAACTCTTGCGTTGCTGAAAGGGAAAACGATTATTCCGCTCAAGAAGACGCATTCGGAGGTGCCAGGGAAGCATAAAACGGGAGGACAATCGGCGGCACGCTTTGCGCGGATACGAGAAGAGGCATCAAAAGAACACTTTAAGAAAGTTGCCGAATATATGAAAGAGCAATTTCTGCCTTTGGGAAATAATTTGAAAGGAATTATCATCGGCGGGCCGGGAATTACAGTAAATGATTTTATGAATTATGATTATTTGACTGGAGAATTAAGACGAAAAGTGTTAGGAACAAAAGATTTGTCATATACGGATGAGTTTGGGTTGCAGGAGTTATTGGATAAATCTGGAGATTTATTGGCTGATGAAGAGGTTTCTCATGAGAAAAAAATCATGAATAATTTTTTTACGCAGTTTCGCGAGAATGATAAGAAAGTAACGTATGGGGAGAAAGAGACGTTGCGGGCACTTGAGATGAATGCGGTGGCGGTGTTACTTCTTTCGGAATCGATGTCAGATGAGATGATTTTTCAATTGGAGGAGAAAGCGGAAGCGGGTGGGGCGATTGTGAAGATTATTTCTGTTGAGACAAGAGAAGGTGTACAGTTGCGAGAGTTAGGTGGAATTGCAGCGATATTGCGGTTTGAAGTGGCGTGATTTGGATCAGATCATTTCTTCATGTTTTATTTTTGTGATCAGCGGTTCTTGGGTGCAGCGAAATAAGAAGTGTTCGTTTATTTTTACATCGTGAGTGGTGTGATGAGGCCGCTGAACTTTGATTACTTTTTCTGTTTTGGCAAGTGTGGTGACCAATTCGTCATACGAAATACTAGTGCCATACACTTCAATGTGATCAAAGCCATCACTTTGGGATTGGTCTGGTTTTTGATCTGAAAGTTCGACAAAATGAATTTCGCCCAATAGGGTACTGATGCTTTGTTTTAATTTGATAATACTAATTCTACGTTTAGAAATTAGGGATTGATAGATATATTCACTGTTGTTTTCAAAGATTGTGCGCAGAGATTCAAATGATGTAGGGGAACCACATTTATAGCATATATGGTCTGCTTTGGTTAGGCCTATCAATTCGTGCTTTTTGGCAAATACGTTGAACAAATCTACATATTTTTGTGATTGGAGATAGAACTCGTCGATGGTTTTGATCATTTGGGAAAGAGAGGAGGGGATTACTATAAAAACATGTCAGTCTTTAGATTATATAAAATATCGACTTCTTTTCTACCCCGTTAGATATTTATTTTTATTATAAATAACTTGATTTTTAGTAAAAAAGATTGTAAATTGGCAATAAAACTATCTTTTTCACTAAATATACACTATCTTGTTTTAAATATCTCTACTCATTTGTAAATCAAGACAAAGGGAGGGATATCAACATGACGACCCAGGATAATAATATGGATGCGGCGTATGCAGCGGCAGGAAAAGGGTTAGCAGCACAAAAAGGGAAAGATAGTTTGATTGCAAAACAGTTTCTTGACCTTAAAGAATTAAAACCAATCGTTGTGCCAGGACAACACGACCATATAGGACGTATTCTTCAAGCAATGGAAATTCCGTATGAAACGAAAGGATTGCTGGAGTTGAATACTTTGCCTCTGATTCATACTCGACCAATTTTTGTGAATTGTAGTTCAATTAATAATCCGCCACGAAGTCTCACGGAACGATTAAAAGATCATGTACGAGAAGGAGGAACATTAATTACAACGGATTGGGCGCTGACATTAACAAATGCTATTTTCCCAGAATATATCGGTTGGAATAATCAACGGACAAGGGAACAGAATGAGTCCTTTGCAATTGATGGGCAAATTCTGGAAAAAGATGCGCCAACGTTAAGTTGGTTTGTGGAGAATAGCAGTTATCCTTTAGCGTTGCCAATGCATGAAGATGTTAAGATTATTTTATCCAGCGCTGAATTTGGGGAAAGATATGGGGGTAATGCCGCACTAGGGGTTTCGTTTCCGTTTGGAAAAGGAGGAGTTATTCATTATGTGAGTCATCTTTATGCGCAAATGGTTACATTACACAAAGACCAAGATACAGTGATGTCAACAGAATGGGGACAAACAAAAGGTGTTGATTTAGGGGATTTAGGAACGCAAACATCAACTGGATCGGTTGCAACTGCGTATGATACGATGACTGCGATTTTGGGAAGTTCAACGATACAATGGAATCAGGACGCGGTTACAAAAAAACGCACTTATACCGCAACGGTTATTCCTACTGTTCAAACTCCACTTAAACCGGATTCTTCGTTTTATTTACAGGGGAGAGGGAAATTTGAGTTTGAACGCCTTGTTGAGTCTTTGGCGGGAGAGTATACGATTGGTCGTTGCTCTGAAGTGGATTTGCAAATACCTGATTCAAATGTGTCTCGGACTCACGCAAAATTATACATCTCAGGAGAGGGGATTAATATTACTGATTTAGAAAGTCATAATGGGACTTATATCAATAAGAATAAGATTAAGGAACCTACTCAACTTTATTTTGGAGATAAAATTAAAGTTGGAAATACGTATATTGAGGTTGTTCCGGCGATGGTTGTGCCGTAATTTTTTTTATTTTTAAATTTTTTTAATCGTTAAATGAGGGATATTTTTATATTAAGAGGTGTTTCTGAGATTACTATGGATCTTATTAAAGAATCGTATGCACGGCTATTTCCGGAGAAGTTGTGTCCGTATGAAACGCAAATAGAATATAATCGAAGGTTGTCGTCATTTAATGCGAATATTAAATTAAGAGGGGAGGTGATTTCGTTGGGTATGAATTTGCAGTGGAAAGATATTGATGAGGAGATCAAGATTGGGTTGGTGCAATCATTGCTGTTAAAGATATTGAAAGATAATGGTGGAAAGAGGCAGACAATGAATATTAATTTGTATAATAATTTTATTAAGAATATTCCGATATTGACGCCGAAGACAGTTACGGATGAGAAGTTGGAGAGTGTGTTTTTAGAGTTGAATGAAAAATTTTTTGAAGGGGAGTTAGAGCGGCCGAATTTGCAATGGGGGCAGCAGGCGTTTAGAAGATTAGCACATTATAATTTCCATAGCGATATGATTACGATTTCGGAGACGTTTCGAAAGGCGAGGCCTGAGATATTAATGTATATTATGTATCATGAGATGTTGCATCAGAAATTTATGTTTACGCAGCATGAAGGGAGACATTCGTATCATTCACCGGAATTTAAACGTGCGGAGGCGTTGTTTCCAAAGTGTGAACAGATTGAGAAAGAGATTACAGAGTTTGTGCGAAAAGAAAAACGAGGGGTCATGAAAAATGTACGAGCAGAGACACAACTTAAAGGAAGAAAAAATTCAACATGGCAGTCAATTTTGGATTATTTTTAGAATGGAGTGGTACTTATTTTATCTTAAACCACTTAAAAACCTCCAGCGATAGCTTTAAAAAGAACCCCCTATTTTTCTAAGTCTATGAGTAAAAAGGCTTTTCTCTCCTTGAACGCTATGGACAAGATTATGCGAGAGGCTGGTGCCGAGCGGGTAGCGGATGATGCAAAAGAAGCATTGGCTCTTGTCTTAGAGCAAAAAGGGAAAGAAATTGCACTGGAAGCGAAAAAGTTGGCGGAGCATGCGGGACGAAAGACAATTATTGACAAAGATATTCAATTAGCAACAGAGAATAGGTGAGAAACATGAGCACAGACTATGAAAAAAAATTAGTAAGCGTGGGATCGCTTAAGAAAGGAGACACAATTATTATCGATGGAGCACCGTGTAAAATTACGGATACCGCTACTTCACGACCCGGTAAGCATGGCCACGCTAAAGTTAATTTAATGGCAGCAGGTTTACTTGATGGAAAGAAACGGAATGTAGTTATGCCGGGACATGATCGGGTGGAAGTGCCAATTATTGAGAAGAAGAGTGCGCAAGTGTTGTCGATTTCAGGAATAATAGCAAATGTGATGGATACGGAAACGTTTGAGACGTTTGAGATGGAGATTCCTGAGGAAATGCGGGCAGATGTCAGGGAAGGTGTCGAAGTACTATATTGGACAATGATGGGTGCAAAAGTGATGAAGCAAGTGAAGAATTTGTAACTAGATGATTATTATTAGATGTTAGAGGTATATTATCATGGTAAAATTTGAAGAAGCAGGGGCACGAATTATGAAAAATATTTTCGTGTGCCGAATTTGTAAAGCGAAAATACGAGCGCCAAGCTTAAAAGTTAGCCAAGGAAAAGTTAAATGTCGTTCGTGTAAAGCGACTAAGCTACGACCAAAGCGTAAGAAATAGGCGGAATGTTTTGCGAAAGTAATAAATACTCTTAGGTTTGTCCTTTGGTTATGTTTGAGGCGATACTTTCGTTTGTTGTTACGTATAAATATATTCTTATATTTTATTTAGCGATTATTTTGTTTCTTGTGCTGCATCGACGTAAGATTGATGTGCAGGGTAAAATTATTTTTCTGTATCGAACAAAGTTAGGGATTGGGTTGATGGACAAGTATTCTACAAAGTACAGGGAGTGGGTAATTTTATTGGGGTACATAGGTGTAGGTGTTGGTTTTATAGGGATGGTGTTTATCTCTTTCTTTTTACTGAAGAATATTTATGATTTGATTATGGTGCCTGAAGCGCAATCAGGGGTGTCTTTAGTATTGCCTGGAGTAAATGTGCCGGGGTTAGGGGTGTTGCCGTTCTGGCATTGGCTGATTGCTATTTTTGTGATTGCAGTGGTGCATGAGTTTTCTCATGGGATTGTAGCGCGGGCGCACAAAGTGGAAGTGAAAAATACGGGAGTTGTTTTTTTTGGACCGGTGATTGGGGCGTTTGTTGAGCCAAACGAGAAGAAGATGGAAAAAGAGAAGGATACAGTGCAGTATTCGATCTTAGCAGCAGGGGCGTTTTCAAATATTATTTTAGCGGTTGTGGCGTTTGTGTTGTTGACGTTGGTGATTAATCCGATTCAAACGGAGATGACGGATGTAGGTGGGTTCACTTTTGAGCATTATTATAATACTTCGTATCCGTTTGCGATGGCAGGGATTGGAGCAGGTACGGTTATTACGGGTATTGATGGGAAGCAGACAAAGAATTTTCAGGAGTTTAGTGACGGGTTACAGTGTAAGAAGCCAGGGGATAATGTAGTTGTTGAGGCAGGGGGAAAAGTGTATACGTTGGTGTTAGCGGCGAATCCGGAGCAACCAGAGAAAGGATTTTTAGGGATAAAAGATATTAAGAATGAAGTGAAGGCGAAGTTAGCGTTTCAGTCAGGAATTGGAGCGGTTGGATATTATATTATTGAGGTGGGGGCTGCGTTTTTACGATGGTTATTTTTATTGAGTTTAGGAATTGGGTTGTTTAATTTGTTGCCGTTGCCAATTGTGGATGGGGGAAGAATGGTGCAGACGTTTATGCACAAGTTGAAAGGAGCGGAGCAAGGGGAGAAAAAGTATAGGCAGATTGGGATGTTTTTCTTGTTATTATTAGTTGCAAGTTTGGTGTTGCCATTTGTATTAAAATTATTCTAACCTGCTTCTAAATAACGAAAACTCGCCACTCGCACCTATCCCCACTGCAAGCAGTGGGGTACAAGAAATGAAGAGACTACTTCATTTCTGTACAGAAGGCTTTGCCTTCTTGTATTCGACCCTGCGATTTTTCCAATAAAATGGGTACGAAAACTTTAAAAAGCACCTTCTCGCCAAAAAAATATGTTAGAATCACTTCTAAAACTATTTCAATCAGAGCGAAAAGGACAAGCACATGCAAAACCGAAACAAGTAGAAAAAATCACTCTTGTAGAAAGAGTTGCCAAAGGAAAAAGAGGGTTACGACATAACTCTAACTTCAACATTTATTTTTATAATTTTCACGGATCTGATTGGAAATGGCACATTCCTACAAATACATACATAGCATATAAATCAAAACCAAGAAAATTGAATAATGGAAATGAACGATATAGTAAATTTATAACCACAACTGACCAATACCTTTATGAGATTACTCGTTCTCTTGGTGAGAGCGTAATCGGAAACTATAGCCAAAAGAAAAAAGAGATGGCTGAATTGATCGTTGATTTTGTACACCATATTCCCTATCAAGAACGAAATTTAAATTATGTAAAATACCCAATTGAAACACTATGTGAATATGGAGGGAATTGTGCAGATTTATCCATATTAGGTGCATCCATGCTCACCATCGCAGGTATTGATAATTGCCTCTTGGTATCACGCGAACATATAATGCTTGGTATAAATATCCCCTGCGAGGGAACATATATCGAAAAGTATGAAAAACCATATTATGTGACAGAAATGACCGGAACAGATTGGATAAATCAAAAATCAAGAAGTAAAATTGGTGAAAATTTTGAGGAAGAAATACAACAATTTGAAGCGATATTTAAAAATAGATAAGATAACTACTTCTTCCAAACAAGCTCAACCACAACTTCGCAATGATTCGTCTGCGGAAATAGATCAAATAATGCGGCGCTTTTTATTTCGTAGTTGGAGAATTTAGGCAGGTCTTTGGCTAATTGTTCAGGGTTGCAGGAGATGTAGATAATGAGTTCGGGTTTTAGGAGTTTTATTGTTTGGATAGTTTTTTGGTCCATGCCAATTCTGGGCGGGTCGAGGATGATGTATAATGGAGAGGGAAAAGAGAGACGGGAGAGGTGTTTGGCATCTAAGACATGCGTTTGGGCGTGGGTGATGTTGTTTAATTGGAGGTTTATTTTTGCGAGTTCGATTGAGGCAGGATAGCTTTCGACTATGGAGACGGATTTGAATAAAGAGGAGTTGATTATACCGAATGTGCCGACGCCGGCGTAGAGGTCGAGGAGATGGGCTTGTTTTGTGGGGTAGGATTTTAGGAGAGTGTGGACGTATTGTTGCATTTGTTCAGCCAGGTTGGTGTTGTTTTGAAAGAAGCCTTGTGAGGAGTAGCGAAATTGTTTGTTACAAAGCGTTTCGGTGAGGTAGTCATGGCCTTTGATTATGATGGTTTCTTCGCTGGTGCTGCTATCAATATTTTTTGGCACGACGGCGATGATGATGTTCTTGGCGGTTGTTTGTTTGGCGAATAATTTTATTTTTTCAATGGCGTGGGGTAACTGCGGGGAATCTTCGTTGAGGAGGAAAGAGAGAGCAGAATCCCCAGTTGAGGTTGTGCGGATGACGGCGTAACGATTGGTGCCTTGCTGTTTACTTGAGTTGAAGGCGTCGACGTGTTGGAAGAATTGTCGAACTTCTTGCAGCAGTGTATTTAATGGTTGTTCGGAGATGGCGCATTTGTCGATATCGATGATTTGAAATTTTGTGCCTTGTTCTCGTAAGCCGAGACCACCGGGAAAGAAGATGAAGTCCATGCGATTGCGATAGGAATAGGGTTGATCTGAGAAGACATTGACGTTATCTATTTTGGTGATGCGTTGGACGAGTTTCTTTTTGTTTTCTAATTGTAATTCGTAGTCGATATGTTGGGCAGTACAGCCGCCGCATTTGGCGAAGTAGGGGCAGAGAGGGGTGGACATTATGTTAGGGGTTACGAGAAGGGTTTAAGAAGGTTTTGGGAAGGAAAAAAAGAAAAGAAAAAAATTATTGGCAGAGCGCAACACCACTTTCTGGCGCTTTACAACTCATACCTGATTTACATGCAGAAACATCTGTTATGAAGTTCCACCCACCAACATTTAGATCACACTTCCAGGAACTCAACTCTTGCTTTCCATCATCATTTAACGAGCATGTAATCATTTCTTCGCCCTCAGTACAAGATGCAATACATTTTTTATACCCTTGTTGGCTTCCTTTGATTGCCCCCCAATTTTTCTGTGCAAGTACCCTTTTATTTGCAGCACAATCAACTTTATCACTTTTCGTAGTTTTGGTTTACAAATTTTTGGTTTGTAAAAATGAAAGTTCTCTATTCTAAAATGCTCTTCTTTCCTAATCGAGAAGGTATAATCAAAGGGATATATTTATAGTCAATCTTCCAGGTTTCAAGAAAACTGCGAAATTCTTCGATGTGTTCTAATGGTACGAGTATGACGGAATCGGAGAGTTTGATGCTTTTATACTGATCGGCGATGCCGGTCTTGCCACGACCGTTGAGGGCATAATAAAATTTTGTTTTTTGGAGTTTGCTCCATTGTTTGAACTGATATTTGAACATACCAAATGAGGAAAAACCATATTGTTTAGCTATATTTTCTCCAGTAAGCAGGCTTTTGGCTTCAAAGAGCATACTCTCCCGAGCATCAAACGCTGAATCGAAGACCGTTTGTTCTGTTTTAGAAATAAGGGAAATGTTCTTTGCATGTTTTTCAAGTGTTTTTCTAACAAGGTATTCTATATTCTTATCTACTTTTTCTTTAAACAGGAGTAATATGTCAATATCGGAAGGGTGTTGTTTGCCACGAACAAGTGAGCCAAAGACTAAGATATCAAGAAGTTCAGGATACTTCTGTACAATTTTATTTAGCTCATGCTTTAATTTTATAGGTTGTAAGATCATAGTCAACAAGCCTCTTAATGCGTATGCATGTCTCTTTATCAATAATTTTAGAATACGTATCCCTATAAGTAGAAAATTCTAAATCTAATTCGTTGAATAAGTCGGGGAAATTCTTTTCTAAACTGCGAAAACGAGAGGTATGATCTTTGGGGGATTCACCAATTTTTTCTAACAGAACAAAATCTTGGAGGGCAAATAATGTTTTAAAATAAAGGATTGTGGCAGAGGTGTAATCGCCAGAGGAATATAATGTATCTGCTGACTTTTTGAAGACTAGTATTTGGGCGATAGTGATCATGTTAGTTGAGGTAACAATGAAGAACTATTTAAACTTTTCTGTTAGATGTGCTAACAAATGGTTTTTTGGTTATAAAAAAGAGAAAAGAATATCTTTATTCATTCGTGATGTTCGGCCAAATATTTTTCGACTTCCATGGCGGCTTGGCAGCCTGAACCGGCGGCGGTGATGGCTTGGCGATATCGTGTATCCTGAACATCGCCTGCGGCAAATACGCCAGGAATATTAGTTTTGGTGAAACGGTCGGTTTTGAGGTAGCCTAACGCATCCATGTCTACTTGGCTTTTGAAGATTGAGGTGTTAGGGATGTGGCCAATGGCAAGAAAGACGCCGTCGCATTTGAATTCCGTAATTTTCCCTGTTGTTGTATCTTTTAATTTGACGCCGGTGACTTTTTTGCCGTCACCGAGGATTTCATTCACTTCTTTATTCCAAACAACAGAACATTTTGGATTTTTGAAGAATTTATCTTGCATGATCTTTGAGGCGCGAAATGTGTCTTGGCGATGGATGATAGTTACTTTACTGGCGAATTTAGTTAAGAAGGTTGATTCTTCCATAGCGGAATCGCCGCCACCGATGACAGCAACTTCTTTGTTTTTGAAGAATGCGCCGTCGCAGGTTGCGCACGTTGTGACACCTCTTCCTTTATACTTTTGTTCCGAAGGAATACCTAACCAGCGTGCAGATGCGCCGGTTGAGATAATGAGGGATTTGGTTTTAATTTTTTCGCCGCTGATCAATTCGAGTTCGAAGCCGTTGCCGTTTTTAAGTGAGGTGAATTTTGAAGCTATGTCGATTTTGAAGCGAGCGCCGAAGCGTTCGGCTTGGGATTTTGTGATATTGATTAATTCGGGGCCTTGGATGCCCTGAGGGAAGCCAGGGAAGTTTTCAACGTCCGTGGTTAAGGTTAATTGGCCGCCATCTTCGGGACCGGAGATTAGCAGAGGAGAGAGGTTGGCTCTTGCGGTGTAAATTGCAGCGGTAAGTCCCGCGATGCCAGTTCCAAGGATAATGACGTTTTCCATGGAAGGAATAGGGAAGTGCTTCTTTATTAACTTTATGTTGTTTTAGGAACAGCTTATAGTGTGGTTTAAAATTAGGAACTTTTATTCCAAAAAATTTATAAAGAATTGGAACTTTTATTCCAATATGACCTCAAAAGAAGTACATAAATTACATATTCAAGAACATATCCAAGGGATAGAATCAGCTATTGCGGTTGGGCTTGAAGAACGAGCAGCCACTATTGGATTACATACTTCGGCTTGTTCGATAGATTTACTGGAGCTGTATCTGCACACGCTCAATAAAATTTCTATCGGAACGATGGTGAAGCATGAGTGGTTTAAAACACCAAAGCCGGAACAGAAAATTATGCCTTTAGCCGAGCGAATGTTAGGAGTGGAATTTGCGATGAAAGAAGATATCTTCAGGTCGATGTATCTTATTGAAGAGCATAGAAATAAATTGATTTATGGCAAACCGAGCAAGAGTGCCGCGGAAATAGTGTTAAAAGCATTTCAAAAACTGCATCAGTTGATTAAAGAACAACTACAACAATTAGGTGAGGAGATTGAATAAGCAAACATGGCACGCGATTGCGTATGCACAGAATGCGTTAAGTTTCTTGTTCTTAGATGGGACACTCAACAAGTTTATTTCAAAAATATTTTTGTATGGTTCGGCGGTACGAGGACAACTGCAAAAAGAAAGTGATATAGATATTTTTATTGACTGTGATCGGGCCGATACAGTAGAACGAAATGTGCGAGCAGCATTTGCGCGCTTTTATCAATCTACAGATTATAAAAAATGGAAATTATTGGGGTTTCATTATCCTCTTTCTGTGCAAGCGGGTAGATTACAGGAGTGGCAGCTGCAGAGCAGTATTGCCAGCGAAGGGATCTTATTGTTTTCCAAAAAAGCAGAACTGCAAACAGGAGAAAGATTTGATTTATTTACATGGGAATTTCCTAAAGATAAGAAAAAATATTTGCGATTGACACGGACATTATTTGGCCGAAATGAAAAAGGGTATAAAGATAAAGGATTGTTGGGGGAACTTAAAGGGAGAAGATATGGGTCAAATGTAGTGTTAATTCCTAAAGAAAGAGAAGAAGAATTAGGGAAGTTTTTACAGAAAGAAAGGATTATCTATTCATTTAAAGAAATAGTAGTGATGGATTAAAAAATACTTAGTTTCCTAGTAACCAATAGCACAATAATCTTACACCAGCACCAGATGCACCTTTCTGATAATAGTCGTTTTCTTCAATTAAAAAAGCGGGGCCGGCGATATCGATATGAGCCCAACGTGCTTTGTCAACGAATTTACTTAGAAAGACGCCGCCGTTAATTGCGCCGGCTTCATAGCCTTTGCCTTTGCTTGACATGTTACGCAGATCGGAAATTGTGCCGTCCATGGCGTCGTGGTATTCTTCAAAAAATGGCAAGGACCAGACGCGATCGCCGCTTTTATTACCAGCAAGTGTGAGAGAGGAAATTAATTGATCGTCTTTACTCATCAAGCCAGAAGCGTAATAGCCGAGGGCGATGACGCAGGCGCCAGTGAGGGTGGCGAGGTCGATGATACTTTCTGGTTTGTAGGTTGCTTCAGTGTAGGAGAGGGCATCAGCGAGGATTAAACGGCCTTCGGCGTCGGTGTTACGAATTTCAATTGTTTTGCCGTTATATGCTTTGACAATGTCGCCTGGTTTTTGCGCACAGCCCCCAATCATGTTTTCACACAAAGGCATGATGCCAAGGATATTTTCAGAGAGATGTAGTTCCGATACGGATTTGAGTGTGGCTAATACGGCGGCGGCGCCAGCCATGTCGGATTTCATGTCTTCAATGCCGCCGGTTGGTTTTAAGTTATAGCCGCCGGAATCGAAGGTAATGCCTTTGCCTACGAATGCTTTCCAGGGTTTAGTTTTGGGTGCGCCGGTGTATTCGAGAATGAGGAGTTTGGGAGGTTGAGAACTGCCACGACTGACGCCGAGAAATGAGTTGAGGCCAAGGCGTTCTAGGTCATTTTTTTCAAGAACAGTTAGGGAGAGATTGGATTGTTTGGCGATGGTTTTTGCTACTTTTTCTATATATGAAGGTGTAGCAACAGATGCGGGTTCGTTGACGAGGTCTTTAGCGAGATTGGTGGCTTTGGCAATTATTGTGCCTTGATTTAAACCATGTTCAAGTTCTTTACGAGTTTTGCCATGCCAACCAAAAGTGATTTCTTCGACTAATTTTTTTTTGTCTTTCTTTTCGGTGGAGAGGTATTTGGTAAATTCGTAATTGGTGAGGATTGTGCCTTCAGCGATAGTACGACCAAGTTCTTCATCTGAAAATTGGGTGCGAAGCATTTCAGCGATAGTTGTTTCTATGGAGAGTAATTTTAATCCGCGGGCGCATTTGACAATTTTGCCCATAGATTTACGGACGCGTTCTATTGTTATTTCTGATTTTTTTCCAAGCCCGAGAACGAGAACTTTCTGGTATGGTTTATTTGGAATTTTTGTAATGAGGATTTCACCAAAATGGAATTCGCAACGTTTTGAGATTGCGGCATCTTGAATTTCGGTTGTGAGTTCAGAGGAGAATTGTTGATAATGGTTGAGGTTATCTTCCCAGATTCCGAGAACGAGCAATTGACTTTTGCCAGGGATGTTTTCAATTATATTTAGTTTCATTGTTTTGACCTCTTTTAATTATAACGCTCGACATGAATTTGTTTAGGATCGACGCTATGATTGAGAAGATATGTTTTTGTGTCAAGCACTAATTCGTTTAAACCACAGATATAAAAATATTTGTGTTGGAGTTGTATGCCTAGATGTTGCTGAACACGGCCTTTAAGACCTGGCCACTCTTCGCGAGTTAACGTTGGCATGTATGTGAAGTTGGAATTGGTTTTTTCCCAGTCAAGAAATTCTTGGTGGAAGAATAAATCTGGCTTTGTTCTCACGCTGAAGAGTAAATGAAATTTGGTTGAGGGGTGGCGGGAGAGATGTTGGGCAAGCATGCTATAGAAAGGTACGACTCCCGTACCGGCGCAGATGAACCACTGTTCATGTTGTACCGAGGATTCATCGAGAATGAAATGGCCAAATGGGCCTTTAATTTCGAAAGTGTCGTTGACTTTTGTTTGTTTGAAGATTTCGGAAGCAAAGCCGCCATCAATGAGTTTGACACATAATTCAAGTACGCCACGTTTGGATGGGGCATTTAAGATAGAGTAGGATTTCATTTTTGTTTGGTTGTTCTTTGTCATTTTAATTATGGCAAATTGACCGGCGGTGAATGTGAACGAATGAGGGATTGTTAAAGAGAAGAACATAACACTTGAGGTGAGATATTTTACTTCTTGTACAGTACCTTGAAATGTACTAATTAGGGCCATGAATCTAGAATTTTAGGGTTGTTTTATATATTTTATGTAAGTTTACGCTAGAGGGTAGAAGTATTGGTTTAAGTCTATTTTTCTGTTACTGATGATAATACCTTCTTGTTGTAATAAGGATGTTTTACGTTTGATTTCTGGGCCGGTTGTTTGGCCGAAAAAACCGCCGATTGAGCCGTTGCTGTTGATGACGCGATGGCAGGGGACTATCGGGGCGTACGGATTCTTTTTTAATGCTTGGCCGATGGCTTGGTAGCCTTTACAATTTAGAGCTTTAGCGATTGCTTTGTATGTTGTTACTTTGCTTCTAGGAATTTTTTTGCAGAGGGTGTAGACTTGTTGGGCGAATGGGGAGGGAGTCATTATTTTTTGTGTTTGAAGAATTCAGATATACGTTTATCACCTTTAGGTTCGGCGTTTTTACCAAGAGTGTAATATATTTTTTCCACTGTGGTGCCCCAGGAAAAATCACCTTTTTCTTGCTGGATTTTATGAATGGAAATTTCATTTGTGTGAGTGCCTTTGTGTAGATGATAATATATACTGCGTTGGGTTACTCTGGGGAAAATTTCGTTGTAGATTTTGCTGATTTGATAGCCGTAGCCTTGTTTGAGATGGTTGAGAAGTTCGATAATATTTTGACGAATTTGACTTTTGACGGGACGGCCACGGAGCATTTTAGTATTGCTGATAAATGTGTTTATATGTTTTTGTGTTGGAGAGGGATACTTTTTTAACTATGATTGGTTTTCTTATGATTATGGGTCGACCTACTTTTTCGAAGACGCAGCAAAAAGAGATAGCACTGCAACGAATCAAGATTTTGTTTCGAGAAGCGGCTACGGCGTTTTCTCTGGACCGAAGTTCAGCACATAGGTATGTTGCGTTGGCGCGAAAGATTGCGATGAAGGTGAAGACGAAAATACCGTTAGAATTGAAACGACGATATTGCAAACATTGTTATCATTATTTGCAGCCAGGAGTGAATGCGCGAGTGCGGACGCGGAAAGGAAAGGTGGTTATTTCGTGTTTGGATTGCAAAAAGTTTCTGAGGATACCGCTAAAATGAATGAAGGACTTAAACTATATATTGCGGGAAAGGTTAATCCTCATTCTATTTTTGGTACGAAAGATTGGCGTGTGAATTTTTGTAACACATTGGAAGAAAAAACAGGTTTACAGATCATAAATCTTGATCCGACTAAAACGCCGAAAACGACAGAGTGGGATGAAAACAACCCTTCATTAGTATTTGGCAGAGATTGTTTTATGATTTCGAACGCTGATGTGGTGATTGTCTATTTGACTGATGATATCAGTGTTGGTGGTTCACAGGAGATGTTGATTGCAAAATATTTTAAAAAACCACTTATCGGTCTTGCGCCACGAAACGGAAAATTCAATAAAAATGAGAAAGAAATTGGCGGAAGAATTTATAAAAATTGGAAATGTCCTTTTGTGTTGACAACGTGTGATGTGATTGCCGAAACAGTAGAAGAGGTTGCGACTTGTATTTTACAATTTGAAGCAAACCCCAGACAGACTATTAAAGATATTTCTTTGATCAATGAGCAAATAGATTATTACAAAAAGAAGATGTTTGTCCGAGATGAAGCATTACAATTTTTAAAGGAAAGGTAAATATTAAATGTAATTGAAAAATCTGTTAAACGCACTCACTATTCTTATTGAGAATGGAGAACAATAAAGAGAAAATAGATTATTTCACTTTGTGTCTCTCCCCTTCCAATAGCACTTTTCGTTCTACTCTGGCGACAGTTGTGCGGATTTCATCAACAGCATCGGCATTAGCGGAGATGGAGTCAATACCTTGGTGAACGAGGAATTCGGCCATGACGGCACGAGAACCAGCTTGACCGCAAATGGAAGTGGTGACGTGATATTTCTGGCAGGTTTTGATGACTTTGGCGATTTCACCTAAAACGGCAGGATGCATTTCGTCGAATCTGTTTGATAAGCGTTCGTTGTTGCGGTCGATACCTAACGTGAGTTGGGTTAAGTCGTTCGTGCCAAAGGAGACGAAGCTGAGGCCTTCTTTACAGAGGTCTTCAATTATCCAACAGGCTGCGGGAGTTTCGACCATGATGCCAAAGTCAATATCACGACAGGGTTCTAAGCCGGTTTCGCGCATGATGTTTTTGGCTTTGCGCAGTTCTTCAACGCGAATGATGAAAGGGATCATAATGCCGACGTTTTTGTAACCTTCGGCGTGTAAATCGGCGATGGCTTGGAATTCGGCTTTGAGTATTTTTGGTTCGTCGAGCAGGCGACGGATGCCGTGCCAACCGAGCATAGGATCAGTTTCGTGGGGTTCTTGATTGCCACCGGTTAAGTTACGATATTCATCAGAACGCATGTCAGAATTGCGAATCCAGACGGGTTTGTTTTTGAAGGCTTGGGCGATTTTACGGATGCCGTTTTTTAATAATGTGATGTAGTCTTTGTATTTGTTTTGGCGGATGTATTCGGCGGGGTGAATGCCACCTGATGCGATCATGATTTCTAATCTTACGAGACCGACGCCATCGGCACCGGTTGTGGCGGCACGTTCGGCGAGATCAGGAAGATCAAGGATTATTTTTATATCGGTTGCGGTAATGATTTTGCCATTTGTTTGTGTTTGAGATTGTGGTTTGGTTGATGTGGCGAGAGGAGCTTGGGTTTCTACTTTGCCTTCGTAGACTAAGCCACGCGTGGCGTGAACGGTGATGATTTCGTCGTCTTTTAATACTTCGGTTGCGTGTTCCGTACCTACCAAACAAGGTGTACCCATTTCTCTTGAAACAATAGCAGCGTGGCAAGTGAGTCCGCCTTCATTGGTTACGATTGCTCCGGCGCGCTGCATGGCGGGAACCATATCAGGAGTGGTCATGGTGGTTACTAGGATATCCCCTTTTTCGACTTTGCCTAATTCAGAAGGGTCGTGGACGATACGTACGCGACCAGAGTATACGCCGGCGGAGGCGGTTTCGCCTTTTAAGAGAATTTTTCCGGCTTCTTCAGTGATGGTTGGGCGTTGGGTGACAGGATCTTTCTTTTTTAAAGTGGTAATGGCACGGGTTTGGACTATGTATAAGTCGTTATTGTTTTCAACGGCGAATTCGATGTCTTGGGGTTTGCCATAATGTTCTTCTAATTTTTTTCCTAGTCGAGCGTATTCTAAAATTTGTTTTTCGTTTAAGACTTGGCGGGCTTGGGTGTCGAGAGGGATGGGGCGTTTTTCGTTTTCGCCTTGAGCGTTACGAAATAAACCCATATCTTGTTTGCGAATTTCAATTTTTTTGATTTGTTTGGTTTGTTTGTCAACCAGGTACATGTTAGGATTGACTTCGCCGCCGACGATTAATTCTCCTAAGCCGTAAATGGCTTCGATAACGAGTTCATTTTCGTTATTGGTAGCAGGATTAGCGGTAAACATGATCCCTGATTGGGTGGCATTAACCATTTTTTGGACGACGGCGCAGATTAAGACGTTCATGTGGTCAAAATTATTTCTTACACGGTAATAGATGGCGCGGGCAGTGAATAAAGATGCCCAACAGGCTAAGACGGCACCGACGACATTTTTACGGCCTTTGACGTTAAGGAATGTGGCTTGCTGGCCGGCGAAACTGGCTTCGGGTAAGTCTTCAGCGGTTGCAGAAGATCTGACGGCGACAAAGACTTCTTGGGCTTGGACTAAATCGTTGGCGCGTTTGGTGTTAGTGCCCAGAAGATCATAGGAATCCATAATTTCATCAGCCATTTCCTCTGGAATGGGTGTAGAAAGGATGACGCGTTGGATTTGTTCCGCGACTTTTTGGAGCTGGGTGTTATCTTCGACGTTTAAATTGATGAGGAGTTGTTGGATTTTAGGTTTGATATTTGTGCGTTCGATAAATTCTTTATACGTTTGTGCGGTGATGCAGAAGCCGGGAGGGACGGGGATGCCCATGCGAAACATTTC
>CAYSCV010000001.1:0-41377 GCA_964429715.1 uncultured Methanosarcinales archaeon | reverse complement strand
TTGCCGTGTATGGAAGTAGCTCACTAGGATATCTTTTAGTTGCCAATTTATCTTATTTCGCAAATATCCCTAAAGATCAGCTTTACTTTGTTGGTCGTTCTCCTTTCAAACTTGAATTAGCTCAAGATATCGCTCAAACCATCATCATTAATGAGGACAATATGACCAAATATCAAAGTAATTTCGATTACGTTTTTGAAGCCGTCGGTGCCCCAGAATCTGTTCAAAATTCATTAGACTTGACCAAACTGGGTGGAAGATTAACTATTCTTGGAACCAAAGATAATCCAGTTACACTATATGTAGGATCAGAAAAACAAAATATTCCCAATATAACCAATTTTGTCAATAGTGGACAATCTCTAGAAATTGGTGGGAAACATGTTGGCAGTTCATCAGTGAGTTTGCCCAAAGATTACGTTAAAATAACAACAGCAATGACCGATCCAAAGTATCAAGAATTACTTCAAAGGATGATAAGTCCCGAACGCCTCTTCACAATTAAGAACGCTGAAGATGTAAAAGCAGCTTTTGACTATCGTGAAAAAAATCCCCACATCCAAAAAGTCTTCTTGATGTTCGATTAGATTAATAAGAGATATATCACACATAACATTAAAAGGAGGGACAACCATGACAATTAACAACAATAAAATCAGACAAGCCGCATTGGAACAAAACGTGGGAATCTGCCGTTATTTACTTGAATCGATAAAACAAAGTAAAAGACAAACAACCCTCTTGGCTGTTTGTCCTAATTCTGAAGCCGTTTTAGAAGGAGCAATTGTTGCCTCAAAGAGAGCCAATGCTCCCCTTCTCTATGCCGTCACCCTAAACCAAGTTGATGTAGACCGCGGCTACACTGGATGGACACAAGCCGATGTAGTACAAAAGACAAAATATTTCATTGAAAAATACGAATCCACTCAACCAACGGCAATCTGCCTTGATCACGGCGGACCTTGGTTAAAAGACAACCAGAAACACTGGGATACCCCAAGCACAATGACCGCAATTCGAAAATCTATTGAAGCATGTCTTGATGCTAAGTATGATCTTCTCCACATTGATACCACACTTGATCCTGGATATGGAGACCAACCAGTTCCACTTCATCTCGTAGTAGATCGTGCCGTAGAATTAATAAAATACGCCGAAAATTATCGCTGCAAAAAAGGATATAACCCTGTTGATTACGAAGTTGGTAGTGAAGAAGTCAATGGTGGCTTAACCCAAATCAACATATTTCAAGAATACCTCAGATCCCTAAAACAACAACTCCATGATGTTGGTGTCTGGCCCTGCTTTATTGTCGGTCAAGTTGGAACTGACCTTCATACAACTACATTTGATCGAGAAATCACCGGGAAATTAGTAGACGCTCTCCGTCCTTACAATTCAGCTCTGAAAGGCCATTATACAGATTTTGTAAATAATCCCGAACTCTACCCTCAATGTGGCGTAGGCGCCGCAAATATAGGTCCCGAATTTACCGCAGTAGAATACCAAGCTTTACGTGATCTAGAAAAAACAGAACTGCAATTATCTCAGCAAGGAACAATTAAAACTCCAAGTCAAATTAGTATAGCTCTACAAAATGCCGTAGTTGGAAGTGGACGATGGAAAAAATGGCTGCAGGAAGATGAAAAAGAAAAATCATTTGAAGAATTGACAGAAGAAAGACAAAACTGGTTAGTCCAAACCGGCTCAAGGTACATCTGGACCAAAGACACAGTCCAACAAGCAAGAATACAGCTGTACACAAATCTGAAAGAGAAAAATATTGATGCCCATCAAATCGTAATCCAAAAAATAAGCGACTCAATCTTTAGATACTACCAAGCATTCAATCTTATAAACTTGACATCTGAAATAGAAAGTAAGTTATAAAAAAAAATAAACTTTTCTCGCAACAAACAGGGGAGAATACTAATATCAAAAGAAAATTGGAGAAAATCCCAGTTCAATAGTCTACTTCTTATGACCCTCTCCTGAATCATTTTCTCGTCTAAGAATGATATACTGTAACATGATTGTTCCCATCCAAAACATCGTACCAAAAACAGCAAAAAATAACAGTACATAAATCATTGCATCAAACAAAGCTCCAAAAAGTAATAAGTAATAATAAAGCGCAACGCCATAAATATACTTCAAGAACTCGAATTTTCCCGACGCAGAAATTTGTAAGCTCTCATTGCATTGAACAATTTCCGATTTAAAATAATGAATTAAAACAAATTGAATCGGAAAGCATAATGAAGCGATAGAGCCGACAAGTAAAGAATAATAATCACCTAATCCAATCGCTGTAGCTAAAAACGTCAATGGCACCAACACAAAACCAATAATACCATCAAGCCATTGCCCTTGTTTGCTATACAACCCTCTCGCTCTTGCAACAAGCCCATCCACTCCATCAAGAAGCCCATACACAAAAAATAAGATTGCCCCAACAAGAGTATATTTCCCACCCAAAGCTAAGAAAATAAGAGAACTAACCCCTGGAATTATGCTCAAAACCGTTATCTGATTTGGCGTTATAGGGGTATATTTTACCACCAAAAATGCCATTGGTTTCGTAATAACTGCCCTAGCAGCCCTCGACACATAATCATCATTCTGTTTCCTGGTTTTAGTGTAAAATTCTTTAAGTTCCATGGTATAATTAACTACGAAGCGATAATTGATAGATAAATCTTTAGATAAATCTTTTAAAAACTATAAAATTCCAATTGCACTAAATATTTAAAACTTATGGAAATGTAGTTAACGACAGAAATAAACTCCCCGCTACCTCTTATTTTCACTAACCTTTTAAATAGGAACAGACAAATTTTCATAAATAATGAAGAAAATACTCTATCTCACCCAAAGGTACCGGCCACCATTAGAAGCCACTTCAAAAGAGATAGCCCTGTTATCGCAAACATTTCATAGTTCGATTTTTAATGTTCACTTAGATGGTCTATTCAACTGGAAGTTTAAAAAAGATATCATTTCTCATCACTTTTTCTATTATCCCTTCTCCCTCCCTCAACTGTACTACTGGAGCAATAATAAGATAATTCACATCTATTCTAATCTCTGCGACCGCCCATATTTACCCTTTTTTAAATCAAAAAACACCATCCTCAGTTCCACTAATTTTATCCCAAAAGAAAAAATCATAAAAAGACTAAAAGATATCACATCTGTTAAAAAAATAATAATCCAATCTGAGGTCCAGAAAAAAGAACTGCTTGCTGCTGGAATAGATGAACAACAAATTTCTGTGATTTATCCGCCCGTAGATTTAGATTCGTTTTCATATCAAACCCCCGCAGGAAATTTCATCCTCCTTTGTGCAAGCACCCCTGCAAAAGTAAAAGATTTAGAAAAAAGAGGGATATATTTAATATTAGATACAGATAAAAAACTCAAAGAAGTAAAAATTAAATTTCTGTTAAGAGATTCAACTTTAGTTGAAAAAATAATCAAACAAAGAGAATTGCAAAACATAGAAGCAGATAATAAGATCTATCAAAACATGAATCATCAATATGCCCAAGTTCACGCAACACTCATCCCGTACCTTCAACTGGATGGATATTTGAAACTCATCCCCACCTCTGCTGCCGAAAGTTTAGCCGCAGGAAAGCCCCTTATTGTCTCTTCACAAACCGGCATTGCCGAAATTGTCGAAAAAGAAAAATGTGGAGTTATTTTTGAACCAAATCAAGAAAGTTTTTTACAAGCCATTAATAAATTAAAACAAGATTATACATCTTACCAAAAAAATTGTAGAAAAACCGCAGAAAAATACTTTTCTAAAACAGAATTTATTAAAAAACATGAAGAGATATATAAAGAAATAAAATAAGAAATAAATAAGAGATAAAATCAACATGAATCAAAAATATCTTCAAACACCCCCAGGAATAATGCAAGTATTAAATTTATTCCATACAGAAAAATTAAGTTACCTCCTCTTCAAATGCGAACACATCTTTGCCGGACAGAATAAAAATCTAGATATTCTGTTTGAAAATGACACAGATTATTATGCTGCCGGAGAAATACTAGTCAGAAATGGATTTAAACTAAGATTCTCTGAAAAAATAGAGATATATAAACAGATGTATTGTTCAATTATCAATAATGATATTTGTTCCATCCATCTCCATCGTGAAGTCGCCTGGCATGGTATAAAAGCTTTAGAGAAAGCCCCCCTATTTAAACACAAACAGACTATCAACCCATTAATCATTATTCCGAGTACAGAAGATTCCATTCTAATTCATGCCGGCCACGTTCTATTTGAAAATTTTAAAATAACGCAAAAAGAAAAGAACTATTTTGATCAAATAGGTCCAAATGCAATTAATCGATATGATCTCAGCTACATTCAATCTCAAATTCGTAACAACGGATGGAAGAACAGTTTTGATCAAGTAATTAGATTGCCGTTAGGACCAATACCATCCGATCTAATCATAAAGACCTGGATAATGAAAATAATGAATAAACCAGCTCTCCTCCCCTATATCCTCAAAAAAGGTATTTTGAAAATAGGTAGACCATTTTCTTGGAAACGAAAAGGAATAATGATTGCAATAATAGGACCAAATGGAAGTGGAAAAACAACACTTGCCAACAATCTATTTGAAAAATGTAAACCAATTACATCACATTTTCATGGAGAGATAGGATATTATTTTGGTTGGGACCCTATCCTCCCCACAACCAAAATCGCCCAAAAAATACAAGGAAAAAAAGGTTCATACAACTATCTCAATGAAAAATCCTCTTTTAATCTGTTTAAAGAGATAATTATATTATATACATTTATTGATTACCTAACCAGATATTTCATCCATATATATCCCTCATTAAGAAAAGGAAAAGTCATAATTACTGACAGATATTACTACGACAATTATGCACAACACGCCTACGCTGAAAAAAGTATAATCCAACCAATGTTACTAAAAATATTTCCCAAACCAGATTTCACATACATCCTAACCGCCCCAATTGAAACATTAACAAACAGAGATAAAAATACCGCAATTTTTTCTACAACTGTTACTCGTTCAAACATAAGGACAGTACACCATAAAGAAGACATAGATGAACAGACAAGAAAATATGATATACTACACCAAAAATTAGAGTCAACAATCTTAAAGACAGAAGAAAAAACCAAGGATAATACCACACAGATTATTAAAAAAGCATGGGAAAAAATAGTATTGACCTGAAAGAAAATAAACTGTCGAGCCTGAAAGCGGCTATCCCAATCGCAGCAGAGCTGCGGGGTATTACGCCGCTTTCCAAGACGGCTCTCCGTTCATTACTCGCTGGAATCGTTGCAGAGCAACCGGGTATTGACCCAGCGAGTAATAAAGAGTTGCCCAACGGATGGTCTTCTTTAAAAGTATTTTCCGGAAAAAGTATGGATGACATTTTTAATATTGATAACATCCCCCTGATGTGGATTTACCAAAGATTATTTTTGCCGCATGTTATACCTAAACAGATTAACACTTCTAAAAAAATGTATAATAAACGGAAAATTAATTTTGTAGAACAAAAAAGACTGATTATGACGGCTAAAATCATCGCAAAATACATAAAGTATAATGAGTCAAAAAAGTATAACCTTGTGATGAAAGCTAGGATGCATGATCAAATTGAATCCCAAGTAAATGACAACCAAACAAGAAAAAATAAAAAAGTGCTTTTTTTATCATATAGTAACCATTACGAAAAAAATAAGATTTACCGTATTCAAGGAATAATTGACCAGTTAGAAAAAAAGAAAATCGAACCATACGTCTTATTTGCGGATAAACTTTCCTCAACAGCGAAAAGAAATAACATTCATTTGAACACCATTTACCAACATATCGATAAAGACACCGTACAAAAAGCGGAGATAAAATCGCAAGAATTATATAATTCCTGGAAAAATATTGATAAAAAAAAAGTAGAAGAAATTCTATCAGTTAAATGTATAACTATTTGGCCTTACGTTGAACCTGCTTTTTGCCTATACTTTTCAAAAGAATTCTTATATCTAACAATATTATATTATGAAGTATTTAAAAAAATAATTGAGGAAGAAAATATCTCAATTGTTGTAACAACCGCCCAAAATGGTCTTTTTGAACGATGCTGCTTTGCTGCCGCAAAAACAGTAAAGAAGCCGTCTCTTTTCATCCAGCATGGCATAGGAACAATTTCCGGAAAACCAGATAATTTTCTAGAAAACACCTATCTTGCTGTATTTGGACCATACATAAAACGTAAATTAATTGCGGCAGGAATAGATTCAAAAAGGATAGTTATAACTGGCCCAATAGTATACGACGAAATTATCAATCACTTTCAAACAGAGAAAAAAAATAACACGAATATTTTAATTTTAACACAGCCATTAGTAGAAGACTACCTAATCGAAAAAGAGTATTACTTTCAGTGTATAAAGAAAGTTATCGAAATATGTCTCTCATTAAATTTGAATGTCAACATAAAATTACATCCACGAGAGATACATCTCAAAGAATACTATCGCTTAGCTTTAATAAATAACGAAAAAATTAAAATACATGAACACAAGAATGCAAACCAATTATATGAATTATTAAATAAATCGATATTCATGATCAACTTTCGTTCATCTACCGCCATTCTTGAAGCATCAATTTTAAACATCCCTTCTGTCACAATTCCCTTAGTAAAAGATATGCCCGCCTATTTTAAAGATCTGGATCCCTCTATCCACATTCCTTTTAATGAAAATATGAGAACTGAAATTCAAAGAATAGTAGAACATCCAGAAATAAACCAAGAAGTGAGAACTAAGACCATTAAAGAATTCTTCAGCAAAATAGATGGGAAAGCTTCAGAAAGAGCAGTTAAATTAATTTTGAAATTAACAAAGTCATAAAAGAGTAGATGAAACAAAATCATAATTGTCTCTCATCATCTTCACATAATCATAATCCGCACGTAAATATAATTCTAAAGTAATAAGCCTGCAATCCGTAAGTCGCAACAACCAGAACGCATGATCAATTCTATCCTCCACATGTACCCCTTTAATCATCCCGTTAAAACCTAAAGGCAGTGCCTCCCCCCGTAACGGAAGTTTGCCATCAACCAATTCATACTGACAAAAATCAGAACCAACCGCATGCACCGTATCTGGCTGTACTTTCTCTATAAAATCAATCAACCGTTGTTCAATCAATTGTGTAAAAAGAGAAGAAAAAGATCTTGTAAATAACATCATCTCCTCCTGCATCATCACGCGAAACCGATCTTTATCAGATTCCAAAATATAACGCTCTGTAAACCCCGATTCAAAATATCCAAAGACCGTATCAATCGCTAAATGATCTACATCTAAAGTAACACCTATTGCCGGACACATTTTTTGAAACACCATCAGATGTGCAGCATCACTTAGTAAAGGCTCATGCTCAAAACAAATATTCGTCCATCGTGGCACATTTTCCACACATACCCTCACATTCAAATCCCCTAAAGTCTCAAATAATCTATTAAATCGTTTCGCCACCCGTTCTAAAACCCCTTCTCTCTTCTCAGTCAAACTATTAAAAAAACCAAGATGAATAATTATAAACATAACATCATGACCAGAAGCAAACAAAATAAGATCCTGCAACTTCTGAAAACAAGCATCCGCTACTTCCCCTTCTTGTGCAAAATCAACAACCTCTCGTCTTGTAGAGATCATAACAGCACCCGGCATATGCAACGCCGCAAGCTTCATCTTCGTTTTCAAAAGATCAGAAAGATTCTCCTCACCGCAAAGATACGCTTCATAACAAGGAAACGATTCACCCTCAAATAAACCTAACTGTTCCACACCCGATTTTACCGCAATTTTCATAACATTAAATCCATCAAAATTAAATATTTAAATATGTTATCAACCTTTTAATATTAAAATAATTCAAATCACGAAAATCTTTCACCCGGCCATCAAGAAACATTTTCTGCACTCCCACAATTCCTTCATCGATCGTTTTTGTTGCTCGCCAACCAAGAATATTAATCTTATCAAAACTCACATGATAACTCCGCGTATCAGAAGAATCACTTCGTTCCACTTTTGCATCCGGAATCAAACGACTCACTGCCTGCGCCAAATCAACAATCCGTAAATTTTGCTCAGTACTTCCTACATTAAAAATCTGCCCATTTACGTTCTCAAGCGGCGCCTCCAACATAAAAATATATGCGTCGGCTGCATCTTCTACATGTAAAAAGGGCCTCCATTGTTCCCCTCCATTAATCGTAATCTTCTTCTCACTCACAGCCATCCCTGTCATGGTATTAATCACAAGATCAAACCTCATGCGTGAAGAAGGCCCATAAATTGTCGCTTTTCGTAGACAAACCACTCCAAAAGTATCAGAAGCATAAGGTAAAATAAGCTCTTCACAATCCACTTTTGATTTTGCATACGCTGTCAATGGATTCAAAGCGCTCTTTTCCGTAACCACTACATTATCTCCTGTAAACCCATATACACTGCACGAAGAAGCATAAATAAAACGTTTCACTCCATTTTCTTTAGCTAAAGATAATAATACTTTTGTAGCTTCAACATTTTCTTTGCGCGTCAACTCTGGATTGATTTCACACGAAGGATCATTAGATAAGCCCGAAAGATGTATAATCGCATCAACACCATCTAAACATTTCGCCACAGTATACTTATCCTCAACTGCCCCCACGCAAAGATCCAAATGAGGATTATCCCCCATTTCTTGCAAAGAATCTTTCCCAAAAATAAGTTTATCCAATACTCTTACTTGATACCCCTTATTCAACAATTTTTTTACAAGCACACTTCCCACATACCCAGCTCCACCAGTAACTAATACCCTCTTAATTACCCCATTTGCTAATTTCTTTCCTAAGAAAAAACCATTTCCTGATTGTGAACTCTCCTCTTTAACCTTCTCTATCGAAACTGCTTTTGGTCTCACCCGTTCATGTGTGTTCACAATAATCCTAGTAATATACTCTACTTCTTCAAACGTTAAACCCACGTGCGTTGGCAGACATAAAATATTTTCTGCAATATACTCAGTATGAACTAAACTATTTTTAATTTTTCCAGAAACAGTAAAATGTTTATACGCTGTATGTTGATGCACAGGCAGATAAAAATATTTCCTAGTTTGCACCCCTGCATCCGCTAAAACACTAGCAAGTTCATCACGCGACATCCCGAATTGTTTAGGATCAACAACAATACTAAAAAAGAAATAACTACTCTCCGCATTTTCTTGAATCTTTTGAAAACGTAATCCTTTAATCCCTGTTAAATTTTCTTTATATGTTCGTACTAATTCTTTTCTTTTTTCCAAATTCGCTGGAAAATAACTCAAACTATCTAAACCCACTATCGCATGCAACTCACTTAACTTTGCATTTGTCCCTATAAGAGACGTATCAACAACATTCTCAATACCAAAAGTTCGTACTCGTTGAATATAATCCAATAAAGCTGGATCACGAGTTGTAACTAAACCCCCTTCAACCGACATAAACGTCTTTGTCGCATGTGTACTAAACACTTCCGCCGCCCCAAATCCCCCTATTTTTTTCCCTTTATAACTTGCCCCAAAAGCATGTGCCGAATCAAACATAAGCATAATATTAAATTCTTGAGCAATAGCCGCTAATTCATCTATGGCGCAAGGATTGCCAAACACATGTACTCCTAAAATAACTGAAGTATCAGGCGTAATCGCCTCCCTAACTTTCACAGGATCTAACGTAAATGTTTCAGGATCAATATCAACAAAAATAGGTTCTAAACCTGCCCACACGAGCGCATGAACTGTCGCACAATACGTAAAACTAGGAACAATCGCTTTTCCTTTAAGCCCTTTTCCTTTCAACGCCATAATTAAACCTAAAGTTCCATTGGACACTGCTGCTGTTGGTGTATCTAAATACTCTTTTACCCCTTTTTCAAATTGCTGCAAAAAAGGCCCATTATTTGTCAAACAACCACTCTCAAATGCCGCTTTTGCCCTTTGACAAAACAAATCAAAATCATGTAAAGTTGGTTTCACCAATGAAATTTCTCGCTTGACATCTTGCCTCATAACTTCACCTCTTTCTTACTTATCACCGCAGGATTTGTAACTGAATCAGTAAGAGAACGAGCCGGAACACCCGCAACCGTAGTATTTGATCCAACATTTTTTGTGACAACTGCCCCCGCTCCCACAATTGCATTATCTTCTACTACGAGATCTGGAAGTAGCACCACACCTGTTCCTAAAAAAACCCGTTTGCCAATTCGAACCCTGCCTGACGTATGACATCCCGGACTAATATTCACAAAATCACCAACAACAGTATCATGATCAATCGTACACGCTGTATTAAGAATAACCCCGTCACCAATTGTAACATTATTTGTGGTCACCACATTCGCCCCCGCAAAAACGCCTTTCCCCATTTTCGTCATTGAAGAAATTTGCGCGCAAGGATGAATCACATTAACTAACTCTAACTTGTGTTTTTGTAAAAAAGTAAAACATTTTTCTCTAAATTCATTGCTTCCACTCGCTACAAAAAAACCAACCGTCCCTAACGGAACTTTTAATAATAATTCATCAATACTCCCTAACACAGGAATACCTTGAATCATCGTATTATGCAACCGCACATCATCATCCGCAAATCCCACCACATTATATAACGCAAATTGCTCAATAACCTGTAATACAACCCCTGCATGCCCATCCATTCTCGCCCCGCAAATCACAATTTTCGGCTTATCCTCTACCGGATCACCTTTCATTAAAATTTTAGGTAATGCTCGCTCAGGTACTTTCTTATTCAAATTCAACAACTCCGGCCTCTGTTCAGTAAGTAACTCAATCACAGAACGTAATGAAAATATTTCTCCTGGTTTAGTATACAACTTCCCATAAATTTCTTCCATCAATTGAATATCTTCTGCAACATCAACAGTTAACCGAATTTCAGGATGTTTCAAATAAGGATCGACATCCAGTAAATTAATTTTAAAATATTTTGGCTGTTTAAGATACGCCGTCATGTATTCACTTAAATTAGGATCCGCTGCTAATTCATGCGCTTTGCGCAATGTTGACAACGAAATAACCTCACAATTTGTCCCTAATGGAAGCTGCTCCACTTTCGAAAAATCTGCTTTAGATTCAATATGACTCTGAATTAAACGATCAATATATTCAGGATCAGTTAACGGATTATCTCCTGTAACACGTACAACCGCATCAAATTTAAACAGTTCTGCCGCCGCAATAAATCGCCCCATCACATCCTCTTCCGACCCTTTAAAAAAATGCACCTGTTGTCGTATCGCCGCTTCTTCTAAAACCACATCTTCTGGATGTGTTGACGTGCAAAGCACAATTCCTATTGGTAATTTTGCACTCTTCACTCGTTCCAATAAATGATCAATCAAAGGTATACCCACTATCGGCAGCAACGCTTTGCGTGGTAACCGCTGTGATTTCATTCGACACGCCACTAATATTCCCACATTCATTGTAAATTAACCCCTCAATTCTTTTGTAAATTCTCCTGTAAATCTGCTATCGAAATCTTTTCATTCTTATGAAACACTCGTACGGTTCTCTTTCCGATTATTGTATCAACATCCATCGGTCGCAAACCTGGACCAGCCCGTTTGAACGCCATCATTTCTCGCGTAAGAATCTCTCCTTTTGCAATATCTCGAACTGCCACAATCGCTTTCTTCATCAAATCCCTATATTTTTGCTCTTCTTTGTTAAAATGCACAACCGGAAACCCTGAACCAAACGTTGTTTCCACTTTTCGTAAATTATCCACAATTTCCCGTAAGGTATTAGGATTAACCGATGACTCATAGTCAATTCCTTTCAAAGACCGATCCAACACAAAATGTTTTTCAATCACTTCCGCCCCGACAAATGGCGTGAACAGTGGAACAATTTTACTAAAAAAAGTCTCTCCTTCTGTATGATCAAGAATACCAACCGGTAAATTATATGCTGCTTTTAACGTTTTCACAAAATTAAAATTCAATCCTTCTAACTTTGTCGGAAACGCCTGATAGCCATGCATAATAACAATATTATTATGATATTTCCTAACGACACAGAGAGCCGCACTAATCTCATCCATTGTCGTTGAACCAACTCCTAAAAATAAGGGCAGCATCGTTTTTGCCGCTTCCTCTATAGCCTCATGGTTTGTAAGATCAGAAGAATGTATTTTCAACGCATCCACTTTAATCTCTGCCGCCAAACGTGTCGAAGGAACATCATATCCATCCACAAAAAACAAAATCCCTTTTTGAGCAGCATATTCACGCAATTCTTTCCATTGCATAGCATTAAATTCTACTTTTTCAACAATAGGATAAATTGGATGCGATGGAACCATATACGCTTCTTTATTAATAATTTGAAACTTCACCGCATCCGCTTTTGCTTCAACCGCAGCATCAACCATCCTTTTTGCAGCATCAAAATTACCCTCATGCGCACATGCAACTTCCGCTATAAAAAATGTAGGATGACCTTCACCGATAAGTTTATTACCTATTTTTATTTCCAAAAGAACCATTTGATTATTCCAAATCCTCTTTTTTTATCAAACGATCCGCTTCAATCGCAACTGTTGCTTTTCTCCCAATAACCCAAGCAAGATCACGAGGATGAATCCCTGTTCCTGGTTTTTTAATACCAACCATCTCTGACGTAAGTACCACTCCAGCCGGAATATCAACTGTAGAAACCAGACTCGGCCGATGTACTTTCTGAATTTCTTTCTCAATTTGTGGAATTACCTTACGTGACGTTCCCATCGCCGCTTCAATATCCCGAATCCCTTGAACTAACCCATATAATTCCGCAGGGCTAATTGACGCATCATGATCAACTCCTCTATCTTGTGTATTTAAAGTAAAATGTTTCTCAACAATAGTCGCCCCCATCGCCACAGAAGCTAACGTCACCGTAATTCCCATCGTGTGATCAGAATATCCTACCGGCACATCAAAAGCCGAACGCAACGTATTCATTGTTCGTAAATTTGCATCCGCCGCCGTAATCGGATAATGAGAAGTGCAATGTAATAACGCTAATTGAGTATTGCCAGTTTCATAGATAACTTTAACTGCCTCTTCAATCTCTCCTAATGTATGTAATCCCGTCGACATAACCATTGGTTTATTCTTTTTTGCAATATGTCGTAACAAAGGATAATTCGTAAGGCTAAATGATGCAATTTTATACAAATCCACCCCTAACTCCTCCAAAATATCAACACTTTTCTCATCAAACGGTGTTGAAAAAATCATAATTCCTCGCTGGCGCGCATACTCAAATAAAACTCTATGTTGCTCTTTATTTAATTCCAACCTCTTCAACAACTCTTTTAATGTCTCCTGCTCCGATACCGCTCCCTTCTTATGATACGTTGCCAGCATCGCATCTTTAGACGCAAGAGTCTCCCCTGTAAACGTCTGAAACTTAACTGCATCAGCTCCTGCCGCCACCGCCACATCAATCATCTTTTTCGCTTTCTCAATACTCCCATCATGATTCACACCCGCTTCCGCAATAATAAAAGTAGGATAACCTGAACCAACTAACCTAGAACCAATTTTAATACATTTAATACCAATAACAGCCTCATCCATATACAATTTCGAGTCAATAATTGCTTTATAAATATTATGTATTACAAAAACAGATAAGAGAGAAAATTAAAATTCAAACTAATTTTTTATGTTTACAGTTTGGCTTCTATATTATAAAAAGCTCCTGTTTCTATAAATATTTAAATACCCTCTAAAAACGAAAGAGTATGACCCTGTGCCCCTCTTGCCATATTCCCCTGCAATCCCTCATCAAACGCCGCGACAAATATACCCTTCTAAATTGTCCAAAATGTAATCTTATCACCTGTACTCCATTACCTACACCAGAAGAGATAAAAAACTATTACAAAGGGTATTTATTCAATCTTCCTAACGAATCAAAAATAACAGAAAAAGAACAAGAAATTAATAAAAATGTTGCCAAGATAATTTTAGACATTAAAAAGTATACGAAAGAAAACGGCAAACTCTTAGATGTAGGTGGTGGCACCGGACTATACGCCCAAGCGTTTGCGAAATCAGGATACAATGTTACATTAATAGATATAGATTCCAAATCATGTGCCTATGTTCAACAAAAATATGGTAATATTCTAAAAGTAATTGAAGGGGACGCGCTAAAAAATAACTTTCAAGAAAAATATGACATCATCTTCTGTAACCAAATCATTGAACATTACCCGAATGTGAATGAATTTTTATCCAAAATGAAAAATACCCTCTCAGAAAACGGCCTGCTCATTCTAACAACCCCAAATCAAGACACCACCGAATATCTCTTTCGCCCAAAATGGGTCGCAAGCTACATTTTTATGATAACACGATTTCATCTTCATCGTGTACCCACAGCATTATACAAATTCTTAAAAACACCCTGGCTTTGCTGTGACCCCCCGCGTCATCTTTATGCTTTCAACCCTAAAAATATCAGTAACCTCTGCAATGCCAATAATTTAAACATTTTAGATATTTTTACAGAATACTCCACCTCACAATATTATTCACCTCCAAAATACACTAAAATTACTGATGCTTTCACCAAAATAGGTGTCACTTTTATAAAAAAGATAGACAAAAATAAACGAAGAGGAAGTAATTTAATAATATACTGTACAAAAATTAATAATATATTGTACAAAAAAGAAAACGACTTAACAAAATGAATATCGCTTTAATTTCCATCAGTGCGTTACGCAACCCCAAAGAAGCAACCCGTATTACCCTAACTGAATTAGCTCAATCGCTCATAGAAAAAAACCACACTGTAATCATTATCTGCAAAAAAGCAAAAAACTATCCATCGTATGAACAAATAGGCACAGTATCACTACATCGCACCATCAACCCTCTCTTATCAATCTCTGTTGGTCCTATCGTCGCTATAGATAAAATTCAGCAAGATCTAAACCTTAAATTTGACATAATACACAATTTCAGTGCCACCCCCTTATTTGCTTTCAGTAACTACTTCACACGTTTGCTTCATCCAAAAATAAAAATCATAAATACACTCAAATCCTCCTCCCGCCATACTTTGGGTGATAATGGCTATTTTCTACTAAAATCAGCTGATAGAATTACAATTCCTACCCCCTCATTTTTAAACAACATAAAACCATCACTTCATTCAAAAACAGACATTATCCCTTCACCCGTAAACCTCAACAAATTCTTCCCACAAAACAAAAATAATCTTAAAAAAAAGTACGGCTATGAAAACACTTTCATCATTTTTCATTATGGAGCAATGTGGAAAAACAAAGGAACCCATATCCTAATTCAATCCATGCCCGAGATAATTAAAACAGTTCCAAACGTATTATTTCTATTCGCACCACGATATAAAGATATATCTTCAATCCAGCAGGAAATAGAAAAACGAATCAATTCGAATAAAAACCACAAAATACCACAAAGTACATCCCACAATTACAAAATAATCACCGCAGACATCAAAATAGAAGAATACGTCAATCTGGCCGATCTTGTTGTCCTTCCTTATCTTTCACTACAAGGAACCGAAAGTATCCCTTCCTGTCTTCTCGAAGCAATGGCGTGTAAAACACCTGTTGTCGCCACTAACTTGCCTGAAATCAAAGAAATTGTAAAAAACACCATACTTCTCTCTAATCCAAATGACCCACACTCTTTAAGTGAATGTATTAAAAAAGCAATAAAAGACCAAAATACTCAAATGATCGAAAATGCATATAAAATAACCCAAAAATATTCAGCAGAAAAAGTAGCAAACCACTTTCAAGAAATATATATTGAACTGACCAATAAATAGAAAGAAAAATAAGAGAATAATTAAACCACAAGCTTTAAAATATGCTCCTCATCAAAAGAAAAGAAAGAGAGTAAACTCAATGATGACAGAAACAATTAACAAATCGACAGAAGAGCAAAAAATATACAATAAAAAGAGTGTGCTCATCGCAATTTTTCTTCTTTTTCTCATCATGCGTCTAATCTATCTTGATGCCGACCCTTCATTCATCAAAAGAGTGAGTGATATTGGCGATGAAGGTATTTGGGTCCATAACGCTCGAACCCTTTTCTTATTCAACGATATAGCACCAGATGATGCCACTCAATCACTCTCCGTATCTCCATTAAATACTTTGGTAATGATTCCATCTTTTTATTTATTTGGGGTCAGTTCATTCTCCGCTCGTCTTCCTTCCGCCATAGCCGGATGGTTTACCCTTCTTATTTTATACTTCTTCCTCAAAAAAGCATGGGGTGAAAAAGCAGCATTTATGGGGCTTCTTTTGTTAGGCCTCAATGAAACATTTCTTATTTACAATAAAATTGCCTTAGGTCTTAGTCTTGAAAGTATGTTTGTCCTTCTCAGTTTCTTTTTCTGGTACAAAGGAAAAGAAAAACAGTATTTTTACTTTCTTGCAGGTATAAGCTTTGCTCTAGCCATTCTCTCCAAACTCTCCGCATACTATTTTGCTCTAATATTTGTAATCATCTGGCTTTTAGAATTATATCGTAAAGAAACAAACGTGTCTTCGATATTCATATTTGGGATTGGAATTGTTCTTCCGCTAATCCCATATAGTTTATTTTTACTGAGTAATTGGAAGATTCTATCCATTAATTTTCTCGTATTAATGAAATATTATAACTCTAGTGGGATAATCATTTTCAATTTCTTCCGTATTTTCGCCAATAATCTGTTCGGCCTTCCCGGATTTTTCTTTATGATAGTGTTCACTACAATATATTTTCTCACAGAGAATAAATTCAAAAAAATACGCAGCCTCGACACGCTTGAATTAATGGCCTGCTGCTGGTTGCTTGTAGGTCTTCTTCTACTCGTAGCTCTAAGTGATCTAAGTGACAGGAGATTCTTTGGCTTACTTATTCCTATGACTATACTTAGCACAAAACTATTCTTAGACAAAAAATCCATTGATTTAGATAATCAAGAACAATCACAATATCACCCCGCCAAGTATTGGCGCAAAAATGCTCTCTATTCTTTATTATTTTCTTATCCCGTAACCTCATTCATTGTATCTGGACTCTCTCTTTCGCTTTGCAGCCCAATAAGTGTTTGCAATAGCAAACAGGCCTATATGCTTGGACTCTTTGTAATTATATTTAGCATAACAATGTTAATCTTAACATACACTAAAGAAAAGATAAATATTTATTTTCGCACTTTATTTCTCCAATCAAGCATATTTTTATTTTTATTACTTCCTTTCTCTACCCTGACACGCCACTTCGCTCGTCATTTTGCCATTCTTAGCTCAACACTTAACAAAGAAACAACGTACATTATAACTACTATTGCCATTAGCATAATTCTCTTCGTAATATATCATATTTATTCATTATATATCCATCGTTTAAACCAAATTAAACAAACTGATCTTAAAAAAATATTTTTAATCTACTTTATAATTTGCGGCATCCTCATAAGCATTACGTTCATCGCCCCTTCATTTAGCGCAAAGGAAAGTTCTCAATCTCTAATTCCAATTATCGGAAACAATAAAATAAGTGGCTTTCTAGTTCAATCCCTCGCTTTTGATGCATCCTATTTACCCATTTTGATTTATAAAGAAGGTTCATTTGAAGAAGTCAATAAACAATATGATATGAGCCAGATAAAATATATTTTTAAGCGTGAAATCGTAGATGGAAAACCCGCAACAGAACCTGATGATTTGCTTTTGCTATATGAATCTTCACACTTTATCCAAAGATTATATCTTTATCCTTATCCGTTTACAAATACATCTCGGATAGTTGTTTCTATTTATGAAGTGAATAAGTACATAAATAACCAAACATGAGAAAAAAGAAAAAAAGAGCCAAAAGAGGGTAAAAAAATGAAAATTTCCTGTATGATCCCCTGTTATAACGAGCAAGAATCCATCTTAGAAACAGTGCATGAACTAATGGCTGAATTTAAAAAAATTTCCCATCCCTTTGAATTCATTTTAATTGATCACGCCTCAACAGACGCCACATTAGAAAAAATAACAGAACTACACAAAATATACTCCGAACATCTAAAAATAATCCATCTTGATAAAAACATAGGCTATGGTGGCATAATAAACAAAAGTCTTCGGGAATACACGAAAGGAGACATCATTGGTTGGACCTGTGCCGATGGTGAAATAAAAGCGTCTGACACGTACAAATTAGTGCAACTATTACTAGAACACCCCGAATACGAAGCCGTAAAAGCAACACGAATAAATCGTAACCATGGCATCAGAAAATTTATTTCGGCAGGATACAATAAATTAGTTAAATTATTATTTTCTATACATACAGATGATATCAATGGCTGGCCATTATTTATCAGAGCAAATACGTTTAAAACTTTAGATCTCCAGCTCAACAACTGGGTTATCAACATCGAAATTCTTCACAAATTACAACAACGAAAACTACCTTGGAAAGATTTGAATTGTGAACACCAAAATCGAAAAGGCGGGCGTTCAAAAGTAAATACATTCACAATTATAGAATTCTTATATCAAATATTTACATATAGAATACATACTCTAATGAAACCTGAAAACAAACCAACAGTAAGTCTAAAATAAATTCTTAACTATAATTTCAGAAGATATATAAATAATCCCCCCTAAAACAGCCTAAAAAAGACATAATAGGCACACATGGATAAAAAAGATATTCCGGTCGTTATTCTTTGCGGTGGTGAAGGTACACGATTGCGCGAAGAAACAGAATTCAAACCAAAACCTCTTGTAGAAGTAGGTGGAATGCCCATCCTAATCCATATTATGAAAATTTATCAGGCACAAGGTTTTCGTAAATTCATACTCTGCTTGGGATATAAAGGAGATCTCATCAAAAAATATTTTTTAGAACACCGTTTCATGCTTAATGATTTTACATTAAACACGAACACCCACAAAATTGAAGTTCATGAAAATCTCCATCTTGACAACTGCGAAATCACTTTTGCCAACACCGGACGTCACACCCTCACCGCGGGAAGGATAAAACAAATCGAAAAATATATCACCACTGATCACTTTATGCTTACATACGGGGATGGAGTTGCAAATATAAATTTAGATCAATTATGGGATTTACATCTAAAAAAAGACAAAATCTGTACAATTACTGCAATTAACCCAGTTTCAAAATATGGGTTAATCGACATAAATGAAACATCAGAAGTACTCGACTTTTCCGAAAAGCCACCCATGAAAGATTTGATTAATGGGGGCTTTATGGTTATGAAACGCTCGTTTTTTGAACACCTCACTGAAGACTGCATGTTTGAATCAAAAATATTACCTGCATTATCTAAAAAAAGAGAAGTCGTCGTCTATCATCACCAAGAATTCTGGCACTGCCTGGACACGTATAAAGACTATCAAGACCTTAACCGGATATGGGAACAAACAAAACCATGGAAACTATGGAACGAATAAACCCCAAACCTAGTCCCTTAGAAGAACTAAGTATATACAAAAACAAACGTGTTCTTATCACCGGTCATACTGGCTTCAAAGGCTCTTGGCTTACCATCTGGCTTCATGAACTTGGTGCCAATATCATTGGCATTTCTAATGATGAAGGATCAGAACAAGGTATTTTTCAACAAGCAAATTTAAAAACAAAAATAACATCACTAAATGCCGATATAAGAAATTTAAAAGAATTAGAAGAAATATTTGAACAATATCAACCAGAAATAGTATTTCACCTTGCCGCACAAGCTCTTGTTATAAAATCCTACGAAGATCCGCTCACAACATTTAACACAAATATTTTAGGTACAGCAAATATTCTCGAGTGTATCCGTCACACTTCTTCTGTAAAAACAGTTGTGATTATCACCTCCGATAAATGTTATAAAAACAAAGAATGGATTCATGGCTATCGCGAAACAGACGAACTAGGCGGAAGTGACCCGTATAGCGCCAGTAAAAGCTGTGCCGAGATTATTACTCACTGCTATCTCACTTCATTCTTACAAGGAAAAGTAAACATTGCTACCACCAGAGCAGGTAACGTCATCGGTGGTGGTGATTGGTCGAAAGATCGTATTATTCCAGATACAATCAAAGCTTTAAAAGCAAATATCCCCATTCCTATTCGCAATTCCAACTCTATTCGTCCTTGGCAACACGTTCTTGAACCATTATACGGCTACTTACTTCTAGGATCAAAGTTATATGATAATCCTTCACATGTAGGAGCATGGAATTTTGGTCCTTCCTCGCATTCTATCGTAACGGTGCAAGAAATCGTAGAAAAAATGATATCTATCTGGGGCTCAGGTACGTGGGAAGATAAATCCGTTATAGTACAACCAAAAGAAACAAAAATATTAAACCTTGACTCCACAAAATCTCAACTTCTTCTTAATTGGACACCAAAATTAGATCTATCTACCAGCCTACAACTTGTTGTAGATTGGTACAAACAATATCAACACAAAGATGTGTATACCCTCAGCCAAGAACAGATACAGTTTTATATGTCATTGAACCAAAATAATAGAATAAATTAATAAAGAATAATGGAAAAAAATAAGAATAGAGAACTTTGCAAAAAGCAATTTGTAGATTTCAGTTAGCACCGATAGGTGCTCAGATAAGCTTAAAATTGCGCCATTGCAAAGTCTCTTAGAGAAGTTTGCCAAGAAAATATGAATTATGCAAACTTCTCAATACAAAATAAACGAGGAAAAAACATGATTGACGGAGTTATTATAAAAAAATTAAATCGTATACCTGATGAACGTGGCTGTATCTTTCATATGCTTCGTAATACTGACCCCGAATTTAAAACATTTGGTGAAATTTATTTCTCAATGGTCTACCCTGGAACCGTCAAAGCCTGGCACATACACAAAAAAATGACATTAAACTACGCCGTACCAATTGGCATGATCAAACTAGTGCTTTATGATAGTCGTGAAAACTCCCCCACCAAAGGAGAATTGATGGAAATCTTTATGGGTGAACAAAATTATTGCCTCGTAACCGTACCTCCTTTAGTTTTAAACGGCTTCAAAGGAATAAGTACAAACGCTGCTCTTGTTGCAAATTGTGCAACTCATCCCCATGACCCGGATGAAATTATACGAAAAGATCCCCATAGCAATGAAATTCCATATAACTGGGAAAGAAAAGATGGATAAATTTTTAAAAGAGAGCCTTTACCAATACACCCGGAAATATAATAAATAATATGAAAAAAATTCTTATTTGTGGTGCCACCGGACAACTTGGTAGTGCACTATATGAAATGTTACACACATCTTCATATAAAGTCTACGGCACATATCACAATCCAAACTCTAAAAATAGCACCCACAAAGATTTATTTCAATTAGATATACAACACGAAAATCAAGTTCAAGCCCTTCTTGAAAAGATAAACCCAGACATCATTATAAACACTATCGCCATGACCCATGTTGATAACTGTGAACTCAATCAAACGGAAGCGTATTCTATTAATGTTATCGGAAACAGAAATCTTCTCAAATACTCTTTACCCACAACGATGTTTACTTATATCTCAACTTATTACGTCTTTGATGGCACCAAGAAAAACCCACAAGAAACATACTCTGAATCAGATCAAATTCACCCCCTTAATTATTATGGAAAAACAAAAAAAGATGCTGAAGAAGATACCCTCAAAAAAGAAAATTCGCTCATCATCAGAACAAGCAAAATATATAGTTTAGGGCGTGATCAGAGAAACTTCTTAGCAAGACTCTACTCCACCCTGCAACAACAACAAATATCAAGCCAAGTAGACGATCAATTTACAAACCCTATCCTTGTTGAAACATTGGCATCAATTATTATCACTTTAATCACACAACATAAAACAGGGATTTACCATGTAGGAGGCAAAGAGATTGTAAGTAATTACCAATTTGCTACCGCTTTTGCCGATTTTTTTGGTGAAGATCGAAAACTGATCACTAAAATAGATTCTTCACAATCACAACAACCCGCTCTACGTCCAAAGAATTGTGCCCTGGATATCACTAAAGTAAAGAAAGAAGGAATTAAACTTCCTGCATTAACAGAAAACTTTGAATATATAAGAAGAAACCTAAATAAGCAGAGAAACATTTAAAAAATAAGAGTACTGTAAAAAAAATAGGAATAAACAAAAATAATAAAGAATAATGGAAACAAATCAAAATAATCAAGAACACGACCGAGAAGAAATACGGCAAAAAGTCCGTATTTTCTTTCAAAAATATCATCAACAAAAAACGGAAGGTGTCCCTGTTAGCGGTAGAGTCTATGATGAAAATGATATGACTAATTTGATTGATGCCTCTCTCGACTTCTGGCTTACCGAAGGAAGATTCTCCAAACTCTTCACCACAGAATTAAAGAATTTTCTTGGATTAACATATGTTATACTCACAAATTCTGGTTCTTCCTCAAATTTACTCGCCTTTTCAGCCCTGACCTCTCCATTATTAAAAGAAAGACAGCTAAAACCAGGAGATGAAGTAATCTGTGTAGCCACGTGTTTTCCCACAACATTAAGTCCAATCATCCAAAATCAGTGTATCCCTGTATTTTTAGATATCGAATTAGGGACTTATAACATTGACACAACCTTACTTGAAAAAGCGATAACACCAAAAACAAAAGCTATTTTTCTTGCACATACCCTTGGAAATCCATTTAACCTAGAAGAAATAATGAGAATTGCAAAAATACATAATCTATGGGTGATAGAAGATTGTTGTGATGCTTTGGGATCAGAATATCAACATAAAAAAGTAGGAACATTTGGAGATATATCCACTTTTTCATTTTATCCTGCACACCATATCACAACTGGAGAAGGTGGCGCACTCGCAACAGATAACCCTTTACTAAAAAGAATTCTCACCTCATTTCGTGACTGGGGTCGTGACTGTTGGTGTGACACCGGAAAATCAAATACATGTGGAAAACGTTTCCAATGGCAGTTAGGAAATCTTCCAAAATGCTATGACCATAAATACATTTACAGCCATATTGGCTACAATCTTAAAATGACTGATCTGCAAGCCGCAATTGGTCATTCCCAGCTGCAAAAAATATCTTTATTTCAAGAAAAAAGAAAAAAGAACTTTGAAGAGATCACCAAAATTCTCAAACCATACGAAAAATATTTTATTCTTCCAACCCCCACACCACAAAGTGATCCCAGTTGGTTTGGATTTCTTATCAGTATAAGAGAAAACTCCCCATTCACTAAAAATGAGATTGTATCCTATCTTGAACAACATAAAATTGCCACCCGAGCTCTTTTCGCAGGGAATATCTTGCGCCAACCAGGATATATGAACATTAATCACAGAATAGTTGGTCAATTAGTAAATACTGATTATGCTATGAATAATACATTCTGGATTGGTGTGTATCCTGGGATAACAACCGAAAAATTAACAGAAGTCAAACAAGTATTTGATGAATTTATTACAAGATATAGAATATCAACTAGATAAAATGAGAAAAGTGAAATTTAACTTTTATTAACTAATAAAATCGTCTTCATCCTTTTCATATTCACATACTTCTCATCATCAACATTCGACAGCTTCCCAGACTTAAACGCCTCAACCAATTCCTCAATCGCATCTTTCACAGTATACTCTGACACAAAACCCAACTCCTGCGCAATCTTATCCGAACACACTTGGTATGACCGCAGATCATTTGACTCTTTTATCTCAACCTCAACTACCCCTCTCTCTTTTCCAACCGTCTCTTGCACCAAAGACGCAATCTGTTTCACCGTCAAATTCTCATACCCAGCATTATACACCTTACGATTAATTTTAGAGATAGGTATTTCAAGTAGCAGCTCATACAATCGCACCATATCCTTGATATGAATATTCGGCCGCAATTGATCCCCGCCAAATACCGTAATCTTCCCTTTATTAAAAGCCAAATTCGTCAAAATATTTACAACCACATCCAATCTCTGCCGTGGCGAATACCCGCACACCGTCGATGGACGTATAATAACTCCTTGAAAAGAATCATCCAATCGATGTAATAAATAATGCTCAATTTCCACCTTCAACTGCGAATACTGTGTCAGTGGCTCAAGCACTAAATCCTCCGTAACTCTCGCTTCCCTCTTCACTCCATACACACTGCTCGAAGACGCATAAATAAACCGTTTCACCCCATACACTTTTGATAAATCAATCACCTTCAGCGACCCATCATAATTAACGGAATGCGTAAACGCTGCATTCAGTTCCGAACTCGGATCATTTGAAATACACGCCAAATGAATCACCGTATCAACCCCTTGTAATGAGCGCAGTACATCATCCGTACTTCGTAAATCCCCTTTCACAAGTATCAAACGAGAATCAGCAGAATCACAACACAACCCTATAGCCTCAGCATACTCCTCAGGCGAATTCCAAAACCAGAACGTATCTAATACCGTAACCGCATAACCCGCTTTAACTAAATTTGGCACAAGCACCGCACCAACATACCCCGCACCACCAGTAACCAATACCCGTTTGATCTCTGTATTCATAACCATAATTTCACCTTTTCTTTAATTCATTTGAATATTCCCTAATTCACTTCGACAAATATGTAAACCACGCCTTCGTAGCATTTGCAATCGACTCTTTATCCCACACCGGCGCTTTCTCCCAATACGAAATATTATCAAGCATTATTTTAACTCCTTCCTCAAACGAAACTGTTGCTTCCCAACCAAGCAACTTCTTCGCTTTTGAAATCTCTGCATGCGTCGAATCAGGTTCACCTGGTCTTTTTGGAATATACACTCTCTCTCCCTCTGTTCCAATGATCAAATCAACTAAATAATTAACAGATTGCGGCGTCCCCGTTCCAATATTCAAAATCTCCCCATTCAACTCCGACTCCGCCGCCATAAAATTAGCCCGCGCAACATCCGTCACATACGTAAAATCTCGTGTCTGCATTCCATCCCCAACAATCGTCAACGGCTTGCCATGCAGCTTCTGTGATAAAAATACTTTAAACACCGCCCCATACGTTCCATTCGTTCTCGCTCGTGTCCCATACACATTAAAATACCGCAGCGACACAATAGGCAAATTATACAACTTATTCCAAAACAACACATACTCCTCCGCAACATACTTTGTAAACGCATACGGATACTCCGGCCGTATCACCGCACTCTCCGGTGTCGGATAACACTCCGGAATCCCATAACAAGACGACGACGCACTATACACCAACTTCTTAACCCCATACTTGCGGCACGCCTCAAGCACCCGAATCGTTCCCGTCACATTTGCCGCATGATACTTCACCGGCTCCTCAATCGACGGCACAATATCAGCTAACGCTGCCATATGAAACACATACTCAACCCCTGCAAACACAGAATCATCAAACCCCGCCGCTAAATCCACCTGATAAAATTGATAGTGAATATTATCTTTAAACAACTCCACATTATCAAGCTGCCCATTTGACATATCATCCAACACAATAACATGAAAACCTTTCGCAAGTAGCAGCTCAACCATATGCAAACCAATAAACCCCGCCCCGCCCGTCACAATCGCTTTTCTCATCATATTCTCAACCCCCTCACAACCCTATTTAAACTTTATTAAATAGAGATGACTTCAGAGAACCACCCTAAACTTAAAATCTTCCTCTTAATACTCACAACAATTACCGTTCAATAACGTTTATAAACTAAAAATTAAAGCAAAATCATAACAAAAATGACCAATCAACCTCTCAAAAATCAAATCATCCTCGGCATCGACTTTGATAACACCATCATCAACTACGACCAATTGATGTACGACCTCGCCCTCGAAAAATCATTCATCCCAAAAGAAACACCCAAAAACAAAAAAGCCGTACGCAACACCATAAGAATTCTCCCTGATGGCGACATCAAATGGCAGCAAATCCAAGCCCAAGCCTACGGCCCCGCTATCTCGAAAGCAACACTCACCCCAGGCATAAAAGAACTCCTCGCAGCCTGCCACCAACAAAAAATCACCTACTACATCATCAGCCATAAAACCAAATACTCAAACCTCCTCCAAGGCGGCGCCAACCTTCAAGAATCCGCCCTCAGCTGGCTAAACCAACAACAATTCTTCAATAACCCCCATTTCACCCTCACCTTAAATCAAGTCTATTTCGAACCAACCAAAGAACGAAAAATAGAACGTATAAAAACACTTCAGTGCACCCACTTCATCGACGACCTCGAAGAAACCTTCCAAGAATCAACTTTCCCGCAAGACACAAAAAAAATACTATTCAATCCTCACTTCAAAAATAAAGAAAGTACAAACACTCAACCAACCACAAATCAAACCAACCTAATCATCGCCCCCTCATTTGAAATAATCACACAGATCATAACAAAAGACGAGCAAACAAACATAAAAAGAGAAGAATTAAAATTCCTATCTCAACAATTACTAAACGAAGAAATAAAAGACATACAAAAATTAGATGGTGGAAAAAATAATCAGGTATACCTTCTCACAACCTCAAATAACCAAAAATATATCCTAAAATCCTATTACACCCATCCAAACGACAAACGAAATCGTCTACAAACAGAATACACAAGCTTAGAATTTCTCTGGAACAATAACATAAAATCCATCCCCAAACCAATTGCCAAAGACGAAAAAAATAACATCGCCATCTACCAATTCATAGCTGGAACGAAAATCACCCCAAAAGACATAACAGAACAAGACATCAATGCTGCCATTAACTTTCTAACAAATATCAACAACCTAAACATCCCAAAAGATACATTCCAAGACGCTTCCGACGCCTGCTTCTGTATACAAGACTACCTCAACATCATTAACCGCAGATTAAAACATCTTAAAGAAACACCAAACTCAACTGATATTGAAAACACCATGCACTCATTCCTAGAAAATCAATACATCCCCTACCTAAATGAAACCATCGCAAAATTACAAAACCAACTCAACCAACTCAACCAAATCAACACAACTAAAGACCAGAAAATCATAACAACTATCCTCAGCCCCTGCGACTTTGGCTTCCATAACGCCCTGCGAATTGAAAATAATAACATCATCTTCCTCGACTTCGAATATTTTGGTTATGACGATCCTGCCAAAACCATCTCAGACTTCATCCTCCACCCCGCAATGAATCTCTCGCAAACACAAAAGAATCAATTCGCCAAAAAAATAATAGAAACATTCAACAACCAAGAGCTAAAACAACGAATCAGTATAGTCTTCCCCCTAGTCGGCCTAATCTGGTGCCTGATAATCCTAAACGAATTCGTATCACACCATCAATCGCGCCGCAATTTTGCAAACCAACCCCAAAACGAAGAAATAAAAATAGCCCAACTCCAAAAAGCACAAGACATGCTCAACTACATCAAAGAAAACCATTTCCAAAAATTACTCAATTAAAAGATAGAAAAAACACAAAAACCCACATACACAAAGTATATAAAGAGAGAATTAAGACTAAAAGACCATAAAAATAGACAAAAAATGAAATAAAATAAATCTCCTAAATATGAATTATTCCTCGATCCAACATCTCGAACAAAAAGCAAAAAAATTACGAAAAGACTTCATTGACCTCTGCTTAGAACATAAAGAAGCTCATATTGGTGGCAGCTTATCCCAAATCGAAATCCTTCTTACTATCTACGAACTCATCTTAAAACCAGAAGACAAATTTGTCTTAAGTAAAGGCCACGCCTCATTCCCCTACTACCTCCTCTTACGTGAAAAAGGCTTCAACCCGCATATTGGCACCCATCCTGAAATTGATCCAAAAAACGGCATCCACTGCACAACAGGGAGTTTAGGTCACGGCCTTCCTATCTCAACTGGCATGGCTCTTGCACGAAAAATAAAACAAACGCCCGGAAAAATATATGTCCTCATGTCTGATGGCGAATGCCAAGAAGGTACAACCTGGGAAAGTGCTATGATCGCTGCTCATCATAAACTACATAACCTAACTGTCATCATCGACTACAACAAAATTCAAGCACTAAGCAGAATCAATGAAGCCCTCTCACTACACAATTTAGCAGAAAAATGGCGCGCATTTGGCTGGCACGTTCAAGAAGTCAACGGCCATTCATTTGAAGAACTCACAAACGCATTACACAACACCTCCAACGAAAAACCATTTGTTATCCTTGCCCACACCACAAAAGGCAAAGGCATCAGTTGTTTTGAAGACGACGCAAAATGGCATTCCCGCATGCCTAAAGGTGAAGAACTCACCACCACCTACAAAGAATTATCAGAAGAATAAACTTATTAAAAAAAAAATAACCAAAAAATAAAAATACCATGAGATACACATTCGGAGAAGCCATCGCAAAACTTGCACAAGAAGATCCAGATCTCTACTTAATCGTCGGAGACATTGGCTACAAAGTATTTGATAAATTCCGTGCACAGTTCCCTAACCGTTTCATTAACATTGGCATCTGTGAACAAAGTATGATTGGTGTTGCCGCCGGCATGGCTTTAGAAGGCCTAAAACCCTGGGTCTACACCATCACACCTTTCCTCATCGAACGACCGTTCGAACAAGTAAAACTAGATATAGACCAGCAGAACGTCAACGTTAAATTAGTTGGTTACGCCGATTACCCCAAACAAGGCCCCACCCATTCCGAATTAAACGGTAAAATTCTCATGGGCCTGCTCAAAAACACCCATACTTTCTTTCCCAAAAACGGCAAAGAAACCGAACAATTTGTCAAAGCCGCACACAACCATATCGGCCCCGTCTTTATCAGTCTCAAAGAAGATAAAAACAGAGTCAAATAATACTTAAAAAAAATAACAAAAATAAAATATAACAATAAGAATATAAAATACACCAAAAAAATAAAATAAATTTAGCAAAGAAACAAACCACCATGGATCTTGGCATAAAAAACAAACGTGTACTCATCACCGGCGCAAGCCAAGGTATCGGCTACACCATCGCCAAAGCCTTTGCCAACGAAGGCTGTCGTATAAGTCTTATCGCAAGGCGTGAAGAAGAACTTCAAAAAATAGTAGAAGAACTAGGAGGAAAAACCGCCGGGCATTCCTATTACGCCATCGATTTAATGGAACCTGGTGCTCCCACAAAAGCAATTCAAGAATTAACAAAAAAAGAATCACAACCATTTGATATTATCATCCACAACCTTGGTGGCACACTCAACATAAAAGACCTCCTCGCCCCAACAAATGACTGGCAAAAAGTCTGGCAGTTCAACGTTGGTATCGCCATCGAAATAAATAATCTGCTCATCCCAAAAATGCAAGAGAAAAAATGGGGCAGAATTATCCATATTTCATCAATCTCCGCAGAATCTCTCAGAGGTTCCGCGCCATATGGTGCCGCAAAAGCATACCTTAATGCCTACACCAAATGCCTTGGAAGAGTTGTAGCACAAGACAACATAGTTATCTCAGCTCTAATGCCTGGCGCCATCTACAGTGAAGGTGGCCACTGGGACGAAAACGCCCCCCATAACATAATAGACAAAGAAGTATTTTTCAAAAAACGCTCCGACTTCCTGCGCCATCATCATGCCATCGGACGCCTTGGGCTTGCTGAAGAAATTGCTCCTTTTGCTGTTTTTATGGCATCAAACCAAGTTACCTTCGCCAGCGGCTCCATTATCCCCATAGATGGCGGGACGATGTAATATGTAAAAAATAGTATAATAATGATAATTTATCAATAACAAGCAAATAATACAACAAGTAAGAAACAAGAGTATAAAAATAGAAGAGGAAAAAGCATGAACAAAACAAAAGAACTCTGGGAAAAAGTATCAAACATGAATATCCAAGAAAACGTAACACTTGGTCCAATCAACACAGAATCATTAGTCAAAGACCCAAAACATTTTGCATTTACCCTTTCTCGGTACAAATTCGCCGCAAAAATGATGCATCGCTGCACTCATATTATCGAAGTCGGCTGTGGTGAAGGTATCGGTGCATTATCCTTCATCGCCGAAACCAACGCAAACGTAACCGCCATTGACTTCGATGAAAAACAAATCAAATATGCCCAACAACATATCTTCCCTTTAACAGAAGGAAGAGTCAAATACGTCTGTGGTGACATGATCAGCGCACCATATACAGAAGAGCTTGGTGACGGCATGCTCAGCCTTGATGTTATTGAACATATCCATCCTGATGAAGAAGAAAAATTCATTAAAAATTGCATGGCCTCATTAAAACCAGGCAGCATCGCCATCTTTGGTACTCCAAATAAATATGCAGCGCAATACGCTTCCGCAAGAAGTAATGAAGGCCATATAAATCTTTTTGATCCACAAAGACTAACCTCCACTTTCGAAAAATATTTTTCTCATGTGTTTTTCTTCAGCATGAACGATGAAATGGTTCATACTGGATACAGCAAAATGGCCCATTACTTACTGGTGCTGTGTGTCAACAAAAAATAACTAAACATATTAAAAAAAGAAAAAAATGATTTCCTACCCTCTAACCTTCAACGCCTCAATCTTAGAACAAAACAACCATCCTCTCGTAATCGACCAAGTAGAATTCGCTGGCCCTCTTCTTCCCGGCCAAATTCTCGTGCAAATCCATTACAGCGGCATTTGTGGAAAACAAATTGAAGAAATCAAAGGCACCATGGGTAAAGATCCCTATCTACCTCACATGCTTGGTCATGAAGGCAGCGGCATTGTCATGGACATCGGTCCCGCCGTAACAAAAGTCCAAATAGGTGATCACATTGTCTTGCATTGGCTCAAAGGCAGCGGTATGGATGCTCCAACACCAATCTATCATCGAAAAAAAAATGGTGAACGCGTCAACGCCGGCTGGATAACCACATTTAACGAATACGCCGTTGTCCCAGAAAATCGTATCACAAAAATTCCAAAAGAATCAGATCTCTCCATCGCCTGCCTGCTTGGCTGCGCCGTAACTACTGGTTTGGGCGTCATCTTCAATGACGCAAATGTCCGCCCTGCAGAATCTGTTGCCGTATTCGGCTGTGGCGGGGTTGGATTGTGTAGCATCCAAGGCGCAAAAAATGTCCACGCTTATCCAATTATCGCTGTAGACAAAAATGAAGAAAATTTAGCACTAGCAAAAAAAATGGGCGCAACTCATCTACTCAACCCTGACACCGCAAACATCGCAATAGAAATAAAAAAACTCACTCACAATAATGGTTCCTATCATTCTATCGTCACAGCCGCATATCCTGAAGTAATCGAAACTGCTGCTCAATCAACCTCTGCACCAGGAAACATCTTCATCGTTGGCGTTCCCGCGAAAGATGCAAAAGTAACTCTCAACGCTCTTGATCTGCATCGTAGAAAAACCTTCACCGGCTCATACGGTGGTGGCTGCCTGCCTGATCGTGACATACCTCGCTACATAACTCTTTATGAACAAGGGCACATTTATTTAAAAGAGCTTATTAGCACAACTATTTATTTACATAACATCAATGAATATTTAGGATTTTCCAGTTCTAAAGTAGCACCTCCCGGACGTTGCATAATTAAAATGATTTAAAGAAAACAAATTCAAACTGTTTACTTTCCTAAAAATAAAAAGATGATCAAAAAAATAACCTACATTAGCACAAGTATCATAGTTTCTCCATTAATTATACCTTTACTACTTCTTAAGAAAATTAAAAAAATAACTTTCATCAGAATAAGATCCAGAAGAATTGGTCACCTAGCTTCCAATACCGAACTCTTTTTAAGAAGAAAAGAATTAAACATCATTAAAGGAAGTAATCTAAAACACATTGGGATAGCAACTTCAAAGCCATGTAACCAGCCCTTACTTGAAATGTTTCAACGAAAATTTAAAATAATTACCATACCTCTTCCAACACTCTTAAGAGTTTTAACACAACTGGCTGCAAATAATTCTATCTTAAAAACATTAAATCTATTTACAGAACCAAAATATAAAGTAAATGATTTCTATGAGTTTAACAATTGCCCGCCAATGTTAAAATTCACAGACAATGAAGAAAAAAAAGGGAAAGAAATATTAAAAAAAATGAATGTAGATAATTGGTTTATCTGTGTAAATATGCGAGATAAGAAATATCTAGACACTGTTCTCAAGAAAAGAGATGAATCAGATGATTATCGCAATGGAAATATTGAAAACACTATCCCCTCATTAGAATACATCGCCAAACAAGAAGGGTATGTTTTAAGGATGGGTGCAAAAGTAGAGAAGAAACTAAACGTAGAAAACAAAAGAATTATAGATTACGCCAATAATTGGAGAACTGAATTTGGAGACATATATCTTAGTGCAAATTGTAAATTCTTTTTAGGAGACACGGCAGGCTTAATATGTCTTCCTTACATCTTTAACCATCCTGTCGCATTAGTAAATGTCATACCTCTAAACCACCCTCCTATTAACAAACAAAGCATATTCATCCCAAAAAAAATATGGTTCAAAAAAGAAAATAGATATCTCACGTTTAAAGAGATCATAGAATTCGAAAAAGGAAAATATTTTACGGAAACAAAAGATTACACCCAAAAAGAATACTTTCCTCACGAAAACACTCCAGCTGAAATCCTCGATCTGGTTATCGAAATGAACGAACGTTTAAACGGCACCTGGAAAACCACCAAAGAAGACGAAACATTACAACAAAAATTCAAATCTCTTTTCCCCCCTTCTTCTCATTGCTATGGATTTCCTTCACGTGTTGGGGCCGTATTTTTACGAGAAAATAAGAAATTACTAGATTAACCACATCATCCCTGAATAAATTCAGAAGATAATTAGAATTTAGTTTAGTAAAGTTCTTAAACCCACCTTTCACATTAATTTTACTTTAAAAAGAAGATATATCCTCTCAAAAGGTGGTTTAACTTTATGGAACAATATATTAAAAAAATTCAAGCAACTTATGATCTTAAGTACATCGAAACTCTCTTAAACAAACTCCAAAACCTCAACGTCCTTATTCTCGGCGACACCATCCTTGATCAATACACATTTGTGAAACTTAAAGGCCGTGCTATAAAAGATCCAATTCTCTCAACCGAATTCAAAGAACAAGAAACCTATGCGGGGGGTATTCTTGCCGTAGCTAATCATATCAGCAGTTTTGTCAACTCCATCAAACTCATAACCCTACTTGGTGATAAAGAACCTCAAACAGAATTTATAACAGAACATCTCGCAAAGAACATCAACCCTTTTTTTTTTACCAAAAATAACACTCCCACCATTATCAAAAGAAGATATATTGATTTCTATAAAAAAGCAAAATTATTCAAGATTGAATATATGGATGATAACCCTATCAATTCTGAACTAACTTCATCTATTTGTAAGTTACTCGAAGAAGAGCTGCCAAAATATGACCTCGTTATTGTCGCAGACTTCGGCCACGGCTTCATCAACGAACAAATCAGAACAACCATTGAAAAAAACGCCAAATTCCTTGCATTAAATGTCCAATCTAACAGCGCCAACATGGGCTTCAATTACTTTACCAACTACAAGAAATTTAATTTCATTACCATGGATGAACAAGAATTACGCCTCCCGTTTTCCAAACGCTTTGAAAAAGCATCAGAATGTATCGCTGAAATCCACCAAATACTTAATCATCAAAGCATGCTTGTAACTTTAGGAAAAGAAGGGTCCATATTCGCACAAAATGGTAATCTCATGAAAGCCCCTATTCTCTCCACTACAGTAAAAGACACCATCGGTGCAGGAGACGCCGTATTTTCCATCACTGCCCTTCTCAGTTATATCAAAGCGGAACCAGAAATAATCCCTTTCATTGGCAACTGCGCGGGAGCTCTGGCCGCAAATATCATGGGCAACAAAGAAAGTATTAACAAAGCAAGCCTGCTTCACTTCATCAAAGATCTTTACAAAATTGAAATTAAAAATTATCTTACATCCGTCAATGATACATTAAGTAACATCAGCATCGAACACATCGACCAATTTGTGCGCTTACTACTTGACACCTATCACAACGAACGTAACATCTACGTTTTTGGTAATGGCGGTAGTTCCGCAACCGCCTCTCATTTCTGCGGTGATCTCATCAAAGGCGTTTCCTACGGCTTAGATAAACGCTTTAAAGCCACCTGCTTAAGTGACAACCTGCCCGCATTAATGGCCATCGCCAATGATATTTCATATGATGACATCTTCATCGAACAACTCAAAAACTTCGCCAAAAAAGATGATCTGGTCATAGGTATCTCCGGCAGCGGCAACTCCACAAACGTCGTCAAAGCCATGGAATACGCTAATTCCATTGGCGCCAAAACCGTAGCTATCTGCGGTTATAAAGGTGGCAAAATCAAAGACATTGCTCATCTCGCCATCCACGCCACCGTAAACGACATGGAAGTCGCCGAAGACATCCATCATCTCGTGCTCAATCACTGCGTCAAACGTCTTGTTACAAACGCTTTAAATAATACCAATGTTGGTGACGTATACGCAAAACGAGTAGAATAAGAGAAGAGAGATAAAATTAAATACTTACTTTGGCAAAGAGATTTCTTTCTCCTCAACCATATGAGTAGATAAATCACCTGCTTCTTTTTGTTCTACTCGTATACCCCTCATCTTCCCAATCTTAATAAGATCTTCTTTAGAACTCACTTGATGATCATTTAATTGCAAACTATTTATAATCTCTGATTTCCCCACCCACGATTTAACCGCATGCTTCGCCATAAATGTAGGATTATACAAAATATTAAATCGCTGAAAGCATTCATGAGTACAATAACACTTTGTATCTTTAATCCATTTAGCACTTTTTTGAGTTGCCGCAGAAGTCCAGAGTTTGGTAAAATCATAATTAAAATCACGAACATTCCCTATTTTTTGTTGATTAAGTAATTCACAGGGGTACACGTCTCCTTTTTCATACATAACGCCCATTAAAGTTCCCGCTTTACAAGGCACATACATCTTTTTATCTTCCACAGTCCGAATAATCATACCCGTCCTCAATTTATTCATATAATCACGAATCTTATTTTTAAAACTCCATTTACGGGATTTAGATTGCAATGCAAAAAATTTTTTGTAATTATCTAAATTAACCCCGAATAAATCCATCTTTTTAGCTTCGCCGCGAATCAAATTCATCCCTAACACATCTGGCTTCCATTCCGTATTCATTTGCCGATGAAATTCTTCCACCGTATCTTGATTCAACGCTGTGAGCGTCGAAACAATAGATACTTGTAAACCAGGATATTGTTGTTGCAATTCTTTCAACATCATAAATGATTTTTGTGCAGTCTTAAAACAATCTTTTACCTCTCGTATCTCATCGTGGATTTTTTCAATCCCATCCAACGAAACAACAATATTTAAATCCATTCCTTTGCAATAATCTAAGATACTAATACAATCCGCTCGCATTTTCTCCGTAAACGTAGCATTTGTAGGAATAGTCACTTCTTTGAGTCGAGTATTACGATAATACGTCTTGATAACCTCCGCGAAGTCTTGACGAATAAAAGGCTCACCCCCGCTTATGTTTAAAATAACCAAATCGGGTAACGTTTTCGTTATTTTATTGATCTCCTCTAATGATAATTCCCCCTTCGTGTTTAACTGACTCCAATAAAAACAATGGCCGCATTTCGCATTACATTTAGAAGTGACAAAGTGAATCAGCTGAAGCGGTGTCTTAGGTTTTGTAACAACCAAGTACTTCAACAACGTAAGATATGTTCTTCTCATTTTATATCAAACGACAAAACTGATTTAAAAATGTTATGATTTAATCCGCACAATTCCATTTAAAATGTTCATTTCTTCACTGCCTCTTTTAAAAATCCCCAACTCCACACAGAAATACCCGCAAAAAACAAAGGGAATACTACAAAAAAATCAGCTAACAATCTTTGATTATATCTTAACAAACGTAAAAATATTAGTCCGCTTCTCACCACAGGCATCCCTAATATCAATACTGGAAACCGAACAAATATACTTCCGGATAAATGTACCCTCTTTCGTACATACGCTGAATATTGTCCAAAACGACGGTGATGTTCCAAAAAATTTTTCCACAGCTCCCTATTAAACCGCTCAACTAAAACACGCTCATCAAAATAAAGAACATAACCATTTTGAACTAAAGTATAACAAAACATTGTATCTTCGCCTGCCCGTAAACTCTCATCAAACCCCCCCACTTTTTCAAACACTTCTTTGGTGCATATAAAATTACAACTTGGCATAAAAGTCACAAAACGTGAAGGCATTCCCTCAGAAAATTCATTAAATGCTAAAATAAAATCAGCAACACTCACAAATTTTTCCGGATTTGCATTTCGTAAAGCCCCGCCGATAACAAAAGAACCCGATTCTTTCATCGCCAGTAAAGCATTTTGCAGCCAAAATATATCAGCAACACAATGCCCATCCAAAAAAGCAATAATTCTCCCTTTAGCTTGTTTTACACCGATGTTGCGTGCTGCCCCTGGAAGTGTTTGCTGATCACGATGAAATAATCTGACCAAAGGAAATTTCTCCAAAATAATTTGAGGAGTAGTATCTGTAGAACTATCAACAACAATCACTTCATAGATGCCTTCTAATCGTTGCGCAAAAACCGAACGCAAACACCTCTCTATCCTCTCTTCCTCATTATAGGAAGGAATAACCACACTAATAAACGGCATAATATCTTCTTTTTTCATCGTAGTATATTACCCCACTATCCTCTTCATCTCCTCAAACGTCTTCCCCTTCACATCAATAAAAAGCCCGCCCAAATTCACCGCCAATCCCTCATCCTCCTTCTGATCGCCAAACACCATCACAGAACTAAAATCTCCTAACGACCGCCCCAATTCTCGTAATGCCTCCTCAACCATTCCCATCGCAGGCTTGCGCATCGTCTTCTCTTTCACAAACGCCGGCAAAAAATCAATCTTCCCCTTCATCGCTAAAGCATACACCAAATCAACATCCGGCGAATATTTCCAAGAAGAAATCAGCACACCCTGCGCTTTCAACAACCCATCAATATGCCTATGAATTTCCTCAACTCGCTTGCAATCATACAACCCTCGCGCCACCCCCGCCTGATTTGACGCCACAATCGCCATAACCTTAAACCGAGTCTGCAAATACGAAATCATACTCACAACCGGCATAATCAACTTCAACTCCTCGCACCAATTCTCCTGCCGGCCAAAAAAATCTGTAGAATGCTCAATCAATGTTCCATCACGATCAAGCACCACAAGCACATCCTTGCGATCCAATTCATTCTTAATATACGAAATAATCTCCATCGTAGAAAGCTTCACATCCATTGTATACTTCATCTCCCCGCCCACACGCGCAATCGCCTCCCGCTCAGATATAATTCCCGGCGTATTTTTTCCAATGAAATCAGGCCCTTTGATATAATAAGATGGTTTCAATAGTTCAATCACCTCAACCCCTTTCGCAAAATCCGTCACAACAACATAATCAACACACGCTAATGCCGCAATACTATACGCCCGCAGCTGCGCTGAAAACACCGGCCGTCCATCACCTTTTCTGCCCGCAACAAATCTATCAGATGTAACCGACACCACCAGTACATCGCATAACTTCCGTGCCGACTCAAAATGTTTTATATGGCCTGGATGTAAAAGATCAAACCCCCCGTGGCAGAGGCCAACTGTTGTATGTTGCTCTTTCAGCTTTTTTACAATTTCCAAGATTTTATCTAACGTAAGTATTTTAGAAGAAGCAAAAGAATCTACTACATCAACAGGTAACATTTCTATTACTGCCTAAAGTTAGTTTTTAAATATTATGATTTTAACAATCACACTTTTTCTCATTCGTCTCAACATCATAAATATGAATCACTGCCACCGGACAAGACTCCGCAGACAACTTAAAACGTTCTAATTCTTCTTCTGTAAACTCCAATAACCATATTCCTGGAGATGTTTTATCCTCAACACCCCCCACTAGATCCGCCTTTGCATCATCCTTGCTTATAGCCCAACGTTCGGGATAGAATGCGCTACAAGTTAATACACCAATACAACCCGCCCTATCATATACCACTTTATATTTTTTCTTTAAATCAGCCATAAATCTAAAAATTGAGTAGTAATTTATATGTATTTCTAATCTAAACTATTCAATACCACTCTCTATACATAAACTCCATCACTTCTTGAATAATCTCTTGTTCAGTTACATCTAAATTATCCGTTTGTATTGCATACGCATGCAAATACTGCTCTAAATAACCAAAAAGAACCATCTGCCGTTCTAACTCTTCAACTGTTTCCGCAGGACGACGAGAATGTAACACCTCAACTGAATTATACAAATAAAACGTCAAAGTTGGTTTGGGAAACAATCGTAATAAACATTTCTTCAAAAACAACGGCACATGCTTCATCAAAAAAATATCAGAACAATATCTATCAGTTAACACAATCGTCCTTCTCCTTCGTGCCGACATAATCTTAAAAAAATATCGCAACAGTAAATCAAAAGCAGACACAAATGCCCATAAAGTATAGATCAATTTCTTAGATAAAACAGAACTTCTTACTTTCGTATCATTCCGTTTCTCTTTATGTTTATATTTATTCCCAATTGTTCTAATCGGGATTATTTGAGACCGTCCCCGCCCCGTATAAATAACACAAACTTTACGGTTGTAACGCTTCAACTGCTCCTCCAACAATTTGATCAGAGTCGATTTTCCCGCCCCATCCGGACCAATAACACTAATCAAAGGATACGCCGTACAAAATTTCTTCCATTTGATCCATCGTCCGAGCAACAGAAATGAAGTAATCAAATGTTGAGGAGAACATAAAATAAAATATGAGATTAAAAAGTATTTCCAACGCAATATTTCCTCAAACTTTCCTTCCGAAACTTTTCGATAAAGCCATTGCGCAATTGAAGTATTGAACACGACAGAAAATTGGAGTATAACTGCTTTAGTATTCACTCTTGGTAAGAGGGATAATAAGACTTCTTGATATTTTTGTTTAAACCGTCTCTTCCCAAGTATAGAATGCAGGACATACATCACAAACGAATCTTCCTCTGAAAGAACACTAAAATATGTTTTATTCAACCGCCGATCAAAAATATCATCGCCCAAATAACCCATATCATTCCAATATATACCGCCTACCTGGACATCAAAACTAACCACATTTTTCCCAACTAATTTAAAATACGCTTTATGTTTTAATGAAAATTGATCTTTTCTCCTTAAAAAACCGCATCGGATAAATATATCATGTAATTTTATGTAATCCTGAGAATGGACACTAATATCCACGCTCCTTTCCACGGAAGTGGCAGGATTTCTCTCCTCCTCAAGAAAAGAAAAATTACGTAACACACAATATCTAACCTTTTCTTGGCCTAGTACATTTAAAACCAATTTATATTGAGTGAATTCTTCCATTTTCCCCTCATTTTTGAAATACTAATGTGAGATATTTCTTTAATTCAATTATATCAATCAGTCGAAAACAAAAAAGTAACATCACATAAATCATAACCGAGATTAAAATACTAATTAAAATCGAAAGAAGTATCGGCCAATGAATAAACTGCATAACCCCAAACATCGCAAAACTAAAAATAGTAGCAAGAATGCCTAATAGTAACCACTGTTTCCATGGAAAAGATAATCCCAAAATCGAACACAATTTAAAAGTAGAAAGGATTAATCCAATAACATAACTTAAAGTTGTTGCAACAGCTGCTCCTTCTATCCCATATATAGGTATCACAATCAAATTTAAACCAAGATTAAGCACCGCGGCGTAAAAAATAATCTTCATCACTTCTTTTGGCTTCCCGATAGCTGTAAGTATATTATTATTTATACTTGCCAAAGTCCATAAGAACATACCTGCAGATAAAATTTGGAACGCCAAAACTCCAGGGAGATAAGAAGCTCCAAAAAAAAGGAGTATAAAATAATGAGCAAAAACAATAACCGGAAACACCACAGGGATAGTAAACATAAAGAGATACTTATACAATAAACGTACACCCTCTGCTAACTTTTTTACATCATTTTTATACCACAATTCAGAGGAAATAGGAAAAACCATAGACGCAATCGCCCCAGCAACAAAATGTGTAAAAATCATTGAAGTTGGCAGAACTGCATTGTAGATTCCAACTTCCGATAAAGAACGATAATAGGTTAATAATAACGTATCAACATATGCTATTATTTTACCTCCTGCTGCTGTTGCAAAAACCGGCAAAGAAAAAAAGAAAAGATTACGAGAGATCGTATGAAAGTTAGTAATTTTATAATCGAAAAAATTAAACTTCCTACAGAAAAAAGGTAAAAAGAATAAAGAAATAACTATACTAGTAAGAACATAAGCTAAAACCGGTGCCAGTGGACCTTTACCCATATAAACAAATAACAAAACAGACAAAAATACACATATATTCTTCATAAATTCAGTAAACGAAAATAAAAATATCTGCTGAAAACCTAAGAATATATCCTTAAACGTGCCGAAAAAAACACTTCCAAATAAATAAACAATCAACAATTTTAACATAAAAGCAGATAACGGATCTTTGAAATAAACCACTGCTAAAAAATCTGCCGAAAAAAAGAAAAAGAGAGCAATCAGCAAAGAACTGAATAATTCAAAAGAAAAAACCGCAACAATAGCTGTTTTAATCTCATCATATTTTTTCTGTGTCCCATATTCAACAATATATTTAGTGAGCGCCTGCGGCAACCCCAAATCCCGAAAAAACAAGAAAAAAAGAACAAACGTAAACACTGAATTAAATAAACCATAATCATGCGTTCCTAAACTTCGTGCCAGGAACACAATTGTTGCATAACTAATTGCCGAAGCAATAATTCCTATAACAAAAATAAGTGCAGAACCTCGTATAGCCCGTTTAGTATAAGTCATAACAATAAAAACCACCCTAAGACCCTTTTTAAAGCTAGTGATATACTCTTCTAAATAACTTTAACAAAAAAGATCTCAGTTTCAAAATAAGTGCAATATATTACTGAAAAGAGTTTCATTCTATTTATAAGAGAAAGAGAGAATTAAAAAAAAATGTATAAATATCTCATATTTGACTTAGATGGCACATTA